>JANYJD010000344.1 GCA_025358555.1 Rhodoferax sp. | reverse complement strand
CCGAATTCAATTCCATCATTGCTGCCCTGCGCGCCTCAGGTCTTATCATCTGAGGATGAGGCTTGAAAACTTTACCGCTGGAGAGATCAGCAGGGCGTTGCGAGACGGCGAGTTCCGACTCCAGATTGGCCAATTTTCCCTTAAGGTAAAAAGCCTGCTGCCGGAATTCGATTCGGCGTTAAGGCAACTGTATGCACATTACCCTGCCTCAATCACAGGTGGAGAATATGCCTACGACATTGAAATATCGCCACCTTCCTTTGCGCGCAGGTGGATCCGGCGCAACTCACTCTTTTACCTTTCCGGCGATGCGCCATTTCTCCCGATGGAAGTGGGCCATTCCCATGCGCTTTTTGAATGGGGGCTCAATTGGACGATTGGCTCTTATGCGCACAACTTCCTCATTCTGCACTCCGCTGTAGTGGAGTTCAACGGCAGCGGCGTCTTGCTCGCGGCAGTGTCTGGCAGTGGCAAAAGCACATTGGCGGCAGAGTTGGCTTTGCAGGGCTGGCGTTTGCTGTCTGACGAGCTCGCGTTGATTGACCGTAACGTTAGCCTTGTTCCTTGCGCGCGGCCTGTGAGTCTCAAAAACCAGTCAATTGGCGTGATCCAGGCAAGGCACCCATCTGCGGTATTTGGACCCTCTGCGGTAGACACGCACAAGGGCACCATCGCCCATCTCCCTGCGCCGAAGACGTCCGTAGACCGCAACCTTGAGACTGCCACGCCAAAACTGATCATTTTCCCCAAGTGGAGCGCCAACGCGTCGCTCCGTATAGAAGCTGTTGGCTCGGGCCAGGCTGCGCTTCGACTGATTGATCAGTCGTTCAATTACCCGCTGCTGGGGCGCCAAGGTTTCAAACGCCTGGCGGATCTGGTTGGCGTAGCGCCAGCATGGGACGTTGAATATTCCACGCTGGATGAGGCCAGGAGTGCCCTGGAGCAACTGGTGAGTGAGCGTGGCTGATATGTCTCCCCTGCTGAGTTTTCTGGCTGACAACACAAAAGCGGATCGGTGGAGTGCTGAGGAATTCAGCCTGCTACTGGCTGATGCACGTGCCTGCGGTGTATTGGGACGGGTCGCCCATCATTTGCTCAGCCGACCACAAGCAAGTTCCCTCGCACCGAACTTGACAGGCCAATTGTTGGCGGCAACCACCCAGTCCCGGGGATTCAGGCAAGACATTTGGCGTGAGCTAGCCCACATTGAGCGAGCTTTGGCCCACTTGAAAACTCCCGTGATTCTGCTCAAGGGTGCGTCATATGTGCACTCGGAATTGCCCCCGGCTGAAGGGAGAACTTTCAGCGATATTGACATTCTTGTGTCTCGGGACCAGATTGCACAAGCCGAGGCTGCATTGATGCTGGGAGGCTGGGCTACCGGAAGCCTCAACTCGTACGACCAGCGCTATTACCGGCAGTGGGCGCATGAAATTCCACCCATGACGCATCTTCAGCGGGGAACGACGATTGATCTGCATCACTCGCTGGTGATGCCTACGTGCAGAGTCAAAGTTGATTCGTCCAAAATGGTTTCGGCAGCCATCGCTGCGGCGGGGAGCCAGTTTTGGCATCGGCTCCAAGATGAAGACATGGTGTTGCACGCGGTGAGCCACCTCATGCTCAACTCCGAGTTTGATCGCGGATTGCGGGATCTGTGGGATATACATTTGCTTTACCAGCACTTTGGTTCATTAGTGGAGGACTTCCCGAAGCGTCTGTTTGCCCGTGCGCAGGCGGTAGGGCTGCAAACGTTGCTCGTGCAAGTGTTAGTGCTGACGTCCAAATGTTTCTCCACTCCCCTGCCCGATTTTGCGGTCGCAGCTGACAACACCATGTTTCTTCGAATGATGGCGCGCGCTGCTTCGGCCCGGCATCCGGACACCAAACCGTGGGGCCAAGGCGCGGCAGATTTCGGCCTGATGTTGCGCGAAATGTACCTGCGGCTGCCTCCGCAACTGCTGGCAGTCCATATATGGCACAAGATGTCTGGAATGGTTGGAGCGCCGGAAAAGAAAGCGCTTTGACTGGGCAGATGGGTGTCATGCACAATGGGACATGCATAAGTTCGGGATCGTGTTGGCCCTTTTTCTTCTGGTGATCGCTGAAAAAGCAATTGGGCAAGTCCCTGAGACTATCGCCCGCGTGAAGCCCTCAGTCGTCATTGTCGGCACCTTCAAAGCCACCAACAGCCCACGCTTCAACATCCGCGGCACGGGATTCGTCGCCGGTGACGGCAATCTCGCGGTCACCAATGCCCATGTCATTCCCGAGGGCGCAGAGGTGGATACTGATGCCAAGATCGTGATTCAGGTCCGAATCGGGCAAAACGAACTCCAGATGCGGCAGGCGACTGTATTGGAAATCGACAAGCTGCATGACCTGGCGTTGCTGAAGTTTGACGGTGCGGCGGTTCCAAAGCTTGTTGTGCGCGACTCTGACACCGTGCGTGAGGGGCAGGCGATTGCCTTCATGGGCTTTCCGATTGGCGGCGCTTTGGGGTTTTCGCCGGTGACCCACCGGGGCATGGTCTCATCAATCACCGCGATTGTGTTGCCTACCGCCAACTCACAACAACTCAACGCACGCACAATTACAAGCCTGCGCAGTGGCAGTTTTGACATTTTTCAGCTGGATGCCACTGCGTACCCTGGCAACAGCGGCGGCCCGCTGTTTGATGCCGATAGCGGTGAAGTTTTAGGGGTCATCAACATGGTGTTCATCAAGGGAACCAAGGAATCGGCGTTGACCAATCCGTCAGGCATCAGCTATGCCATTCCGTCCAAATTCATTCTTCAGTTGCTGCAAAAGCGCAAGGGCAATTGAAAATGGCACGCTTTTGCGTGCCCTTTGTTTCCAGTGTTGGCACAAGACCAACCTGCATGTTGCTCAAGCAGCTTTAGTTTTCCTGCGAGCGCCCATCAACCCCAACAAGCCGACACCCAACAAGGCGAGGGATCCGGGCTCCGGTACTTTTGACCCAGGTGGAACAGTGTCCTTGCTGGACACGGCGAGAAGTTTGAAATAATCATTGACGGCATCCAGGGAGCCGCCACCATAGCTTGAGCTGTAGGCGCTGATGAGCCACCAGCTTGAGACGACGTCGCCAGCATTCACCGTTCGCGCGCCGGTGCCTGTCCCTGAGGAGTTTTCAACCAGCGCCCAACCCGCGTTGAGGTTGGTGGCGTTCTTGCCCAAAATTGTGGGCGTAGCGCCTTTGTATGCCATCAAGGTGAAGTCGGCATCGACAGGCGATCCACCCACCCAACCAATGTTGACCGAGCCCAGGGCGACCGCCGTATCGAATTTGAGCAAGACCAAATCAGGCGTGACGCTGGTTGGCGAATTGTCAATGGAGTGGTTTGGCGCTGGCACACCAAGTCCCTCGTACTTGCTCGCCAAGCCAAAGCCTGAGCCCCCTTGTGGCGACAAATACGCCGTCTGAAAGCCGGTGCTGCCAGTTGCGTCGGCTCCGCCCCAAGCTGAAGCCGTCACTTTGTTAGTGCCGTTTGATCCAGAGCAACTCCAGCTGTTGCCAAAGGTGCCCGAATTCGCCGCGTTTTGGTTCGCGGCAGTGCCGTTGCAGGTACTGAAATTCCAGGTTGATGCCGCAAGCGCGGAACCCCCCAAGGTGATCAAAGCTGCACTTGCCACAAGCTTAGCGGTTTGGATCCAACACATTTTTTTCATGACAGGTACTTTCAGGTGTAGGTTGTTGTGGCAGTTTAGTTTGGTAGTCAAGCCAGTTGTGAGTTACATAAGCGAAATTCGTGCCAGAAAATAAACTTGTTTTAAATCAATGACTTATTCTTCTAACAGGTGCGGTCACAGTTACACATGTAAAAATAATCGACAATTCGTATCGACCCTCTTCACTTTAGAGTTTTAAGCAACGCCTCCGCGTCCGGTGCATTTTCAAACGTGCGACCGCCTTTCAATGCCAGTTCAAGCTCGTCTTTGGCTTCGGTTCTGCGCCCGGTTTGGGCCAGCACGACAGCCAGGTGGTAGCGCATTACGGCGTTGCCAGGGTCCCGCAACCGGGCGTCCCGCAGTAACTGAAGCGCCCGGTCGGTTTGACCAAATTGAAACAGCGCCCAACCCAATGTGTCGATGACGTTAGGATTCTTCGGATCTTTAGCTAGGGCCTGCTCCGCAACTTTGACTGCGGCCGGGTCTTTCAGGCTCAGCAACACGTTGGCCAGGTTGTTAAGCACATCGACGTCATTGGGCGAATTTTTCAGAATGTTTTCGTAGCTGGCGCGGGCCACTGCGAAATTGCCGTTTGCAGCGTGGCTGTCCGCCACCGCGCTCTGGACGGCGATGTCCTTTGGATTGAGCGCAAGCCATTGATCCGCCAGTTGGCGGGCGGCCTTGCCGTTGTCTTGCAGCGACAGGTTGCGAAACAGCTTCAACAGCGTTTCCGTTGATGGCTCTGCCTTATAGGCCCGCCGGTAGTTGTCCAGCGCCTGCGAACTTTGCCCCCGCGCCAGCGCTACATCTCCCATCAGGCCGTAGCCAAGCGCCAGCTTCGGGTTTTGTTCAGCAATTTTCCGGGCGGTCTGCTCCGCCTTCGCCGTGTTGCCTTCGCGCAGTTCCACGTTGGCCATCAAAGCGACGGCGGGCAGGAAATCGGGCTGGCTGGACAACGCTTTTTCCAGGCTGTAGGCTGCACCCGCCAAGTTGTTTGCTGCCAACTGCAATTGGGCAATCTGGACTTGCAGCAGCGGGTTGTAGTCTGCCACCCGGGTAGCATTGGTCAATGTGCTTTTTGCAGCGGGCGTGTCTCCGAGGGCCAGTTGCGCACGGGCGTAGGCGATCAGCACAGAAAAATCATCCGGTGCCTTGGCCGAGGCCCGCTTGGCGGCCTCCAGCGCCGGGCCGGGTCGGCCATTGCGCAAGTGGAACTCGGACAGCGCAAGTCCCCAACGCGGTTCACGCGGGCCGGCCTGGTCATTCGCTTTCTCAAGCCAGCGCTGGGTATCTGCCGCAAGGCCCTTGCGGTCCGAAAGGATCGCCATCTCATACATGGCTTCGGCGTTTTTCTCATCCGTTTTCAGGATGGCATCAAGCCTCTGGCCCGCAGCGTCATACGCCTTGGCGCTAATTTCCAGGCGTGCCAGATTGAGCTTGGGAACCATGGACGGTTCGCTTAGCTTGATGGCTTGCTCAAATGCCGATTTGGCGCTGGCCACGTTGCCAGCTTTGCCCCGGGTGATCCCAAGCAGGTTCATGAACTCGCCATTGGCTGGCTGCTGCTTGACCAGTTCTTCGGCAATTGTTACCGCCTTCACGGCCTGGCCCGCGCGCGTGTAGACCTCGATCAGCGCCATGGCGGCCTGTGTTTGAAGCGGGTCTTTCTTGAAGGCGGTTTCCAGCTCTTTGACCGCGTTGTCAGTTTGCCCCCCACGCAGCAGGCTCAAGCCCAGCACCGTGCGGTATTCGGGCGCATCTCTGGCCTGCAGTGCCTGTTGCATCAATGAGACCGCCCTGGCGTGCTGGCCCTTTGACAGCAGCGCCGACCCCAACAGCATCATGGCCTGGCCGTCGGCTGGCTGTGCCTTCAGGTAGCTCTCCAGCACCTCGACCGCCCTGTCCACATTGGCGTCGCCCATGTGGATCTTAGCCAACAATTTGGAAACTGCCGTGTTCCCCTGAATTCTCTGGAATGCCTCAAGGTACTGCTTGGCCTTCTCGCGTTCGTTGAGCCCGAAGTGGGCCAATCCATTTAGCATTAAAAGCTGGGGCCGGTAACGCACAAAGTCGATGGGCACTGGGTCCAGCAAATTGGTGACCTGTTTCAAGGCGTTTCTGGCAATGTCAGGCTGTTTGTCGTGTTCTGCCAGCAGTGCCCTCAGATACGCAGCGCGGGGCTCCTTGGGGAACAAACGCTGCAACTCCGACACATCTTTGGCTGCTTCAGCGTATTGTGCGAGATCAATGTGCAAGCCGGCCCGTGCCACCCGCGCTTCAATGTGCTGGGCGTCGGCCTTGAGCGCCTGGTCGTAGCTGGCAACCGCGTCGCGGGACCCGCCAGACACATGCAACACCGAACCCTTTTGATACCAAGCATCTGCAGAGTCGGGGGCCAGAGCCAGCGCACGCTCGGCGGCGCTGGAGGCATCCGCGAACTGGCGGGTTCGAATGCGCACCGGCACCTCGGCCAGCCAGCTGTCAGGCGACTTGGCGTCAATGCCGCGGGCCTCATCAATGGCCTTCAGGGCAGCGCGGATGTCGCCCAAGTCCGTGCTGGCTGTTGCGCGGACCAGAAGCAGTTGCGCCTGGATGCCAGTTGGCAGGCCGGCCACCGCGAACTGCTGCTGCTCCAGCAGCAGTTTTTGCTTGCCTTGGGCCATGTAGGCCTGCGCCAGCGGAATGATCACTTCAGCACGGTTGACGCCAATGCGGATGGCCTCAATGAATGCGACCTCGGCCGCCACCGCGTCGCCATTCTTGAGCAGCGCCTTGCCCAGCAGCACCTGCACTGGCAGCATGTTTTTGTCAATTTGCAGGGCGTTTTTGAGCTGGATGATGGCGCCGCTCATGTCTTTCTTCTCAAACCGCACCAGCGCGTCTTCATAGTACTTTGAGGCTTTGCTGTCAGCCGCTTGCGCCCCCCCAAGCATGCTTGAAAGCACTGCCAGCAGGACCGCCTGACCCAGTTGGTTTTTGGCGAAGCGTGTCATCAGGGTGTGTGTCATGTCAATTCTCGATGGTGGTGCGAAAACCGCAGCCCAGACATCGTAGCGCACGGTGACATACGGTTACAACTACCCACCGTGCGCTTTTTCACGCTTCAGCGGACTTTGCTGGGGCCTTGGGCGGCTGCCCGCACAAATTTTGCAAATGCGCTTGGTTGGCAGCGCTCGCGGGCTCGCTGCAGCTGCGGTTTCTAGCAGCCTAGTCCTGCCAACTGCGCAGAAACTGCGTCGCGTTGGCCATGTCTTCATGCGTCTGGCCTGATTGCAGGGCGCTGACGAATTTGCGCCAGGCCAAGTCGGGCTCGACCAGCTTGAAGCCATAAAACCCGGCATCCTTCTTGGCCCCGACAGCCTGCGCCTTGAAGCGGGACCGCTCAGACTTGCCCAGTTGGATGACGGCATTGCCCCAGATCTGCGTGGCCAGCGGTGTTTTGGATCGCGCCAGAAAACCGTATTCAGAGCACTCGAAAACCGTGAGCTCATGAACCTCGTTTTGCCCCTCCACTTCCACATTGAAAATGCCGGCGCATTTGAACGAATACCGCTGATGCTGACGCAGGAACTTGCTGGGTTCGGAGTCGGAAAAACCAATCGGCAAATGCTCCTTGTATTGCGGCAGGTCGTAGATCGAGTGCAGCAATGTCTTGTCGCGTTCCTCAAGGTCTGCAAAAACCCGGGTGCGCTGGTTGAAAAAATAGTCCAGCAGTTCAGGCGTCATGACCGGGTCATTGGTCATGAAATAACGTCGCCCGGGCAGGATGATGTTTTTCAGTTTGAGCTTGGTGAAGTAGTGGTAAAGATTTTTCCGGGCGCTCTTGCCGTTGTAGACCTTTTTATAAATGGCGGGTGCTTCACCCAGGTCGAGCGAGGCACCGACAGCGGGTGCGCCATTGGCAAAATCGTAGTTGGCCACCGTGTTTTCAGTCAGCCGCTGGAAAAACAGCAGCGACTCGTACATCTCAATGCGGTTTGGATTGACCGCAATCACCAGGTGGCGGGTGTCAAAAAATGTCGTGCAGTACTGGTACATGAACTTCATCAGCGGAAACAGGATCGTGCCGCCGGTTTTCCTGAACTTCGGGTGCACTGCCAGCGCCGACACCTCGGCAATCTTGCCGCCCTTCGCGCGAACCTGCCGCAAATCGAAAATAGCCTGCAGGGGGAAGCCGAAAACGCTGTCGCGAATCAGCGATATGGTGCCAACCACCTCGCCGTCAAACTTGGCGCACAGCGTCGTGGTGGTTGGCAGCGCGTGGTAAATGGTGGCGCGCATGCCGGAAGGATCGGGCAGCATGAACCCGCTGCTGACGTAGGCGTCGTGCAGCAGCGAAAAGCAGGCCTCCAGCTCTTCTTTGGTCTCGGCGATCTTGAGCACCAGGCGCTCGTCAGGTTTGGGGTCGCCATCCACAAACGAGCGGTAAATGGCAAATCGCACGGCTCTGGGGAAAAATGAAAACAGCTTTCGCAGGCTTTGGTGAAAAAGCCTTTTTGAGTCGGAGCCACGCGAGTGTTCCACGTGACTCACTTCAAACCTGGCATGCCAATGGGCAAGTCGCTTCGGTCCATGACTGTCCTTTTTTCCTTAACGTCCGTAGACGTCCTCGAATCGCACGATGTCGTCTTCACCCAGGTACGAACCCGACTGCACTTCAATCATTTCCAGCGGCACCCGCCCCGGGTTCTCAAGCCGGTGGGTGGTGCCCAGCGGGATGAAGGTGGATTCGTTTTCTGACACCAGAAAGGTCTCGCTGCCCTTGGTGACTTTGGCCGTGCCGCTGACCACAATCCAGTGCTCGGCGCGGTGATGGTGCATCTGCAATGACAGGATGCCGGCCGGTTTGACCACAATGCGCTTGACCTGGAAGCGCGCTCCCGCGTCCACGCCGTCATACCAGCCCCACGGGCGGAACACCTTGCGGTGGATATGGCCTTCGGTGCGGCCCTGCTGCTTGAGGCTGTCAACAATTTTCTTGACGTCCTGGGTGTTGTCCTTGTGTGCGACCAGCACGGCGTCTGCCGTTTCAACCACAATCAGGTCGCTCACGCCCACGCAGGCCACCAATCGGCCTTCGGACACGGCCAACGTGTTCGTGCAGTTTTGCAGCAGCACATCGCCTTGCAGCACATTGCCAGCGGCGTCTTTGGGCAGCACCTGCCACAGCGCATCCCACGAGCCTACATCGGACCAGCCGGCCGACAAGGGGAGCACGACGCCTGGCGGCAGCCCGCCAGCGGCTTGACTCTGCTTTGACGTGCCTGCATGCGCAGAGTCGCCCGGTGTGCCCCCCGCAAGGCGTTCCATGACAGCGTAGTCAATAGAGTCGCTGGGACAGGCGGCAAATGCCTCTTTGCCGATGCGCACAAACTCGCCATCGGTCGTGCCCTGGGCCCACGCGGTTTTGCAGGCGGCCAGGATGTCGGGTCGGCAAACAGCCATTGCGCCTAGCCAGACCGACGCCCGCATCATGAAAATGCCACTGTTCCAGAGGTAGGAGCCGTCATCCAGATAGGCCCGGGCGGTTTCCAGGTTGGGTTTTTCAACAAAACGGGCGATGCGCCGGGCCGGGCCGGGAATGCCGGTGCCCCCATGGCCCACCTCACCCGCTTCGCCATAGGCAGCCCCAGCCTGAATGTAGCCATAGCCGGTCTCTGGCGCGTCTGGGGTAATGCCAAACGTCACAACGGCCCCTTGAGCGGCCAGGTCGGCGCCAGCGCGCACAACCGCCTGGAAGGCCGCTTTGTCGACAATCACGTGGTCTGCCGGCATCACCAGCAAAATCGGATCTTCTTCTTTTTTAATAGCAAACAATGCAGCCAGGGTAAGGGCTGGAGCCGTATTTCTACCCATAGGTTCCAATACAATGCCGCCCGGCTGGCCCATCAGCCGCAACTGCTCGGCGATGACGAAACGGTACTCTTCGTTGCTGACCACCACGGGCGCGGCCAGTGTCACGTCGGCGATGCCCTGCACCCGCCGCACGGTGGCCTGCAACAACGAATCGTCACCAATCAGTGGCAGCAGCTGTTTTGGGTATTTTTCACGTGACAAGGGCCACAGGCGTGTGCCGGACCCGCCTGAAAGAACAATCGGTTGAAGCAGCATGGTGGTGTGATTATGGGGTAACAAAGTGTCATTAGGCGCGCTGCTGTCAGGCGCGCGCGTCGCCCCAGCGCAGCTGGGCGGTGTCGTCGCCACGGTACAGGGTGTCGCCATGGCGGTCAACGCAGTACTGGGGCGAGACGATCATCTCGTTGAAATGCATGTCGGCCGCAATGCGGGTGTACTCAAACAGAATGCTGCGGGTGACTTTGGCACCTGAGCGGATGACGCTTCCATGCCCTATCCAGGCTGGCCCGGTAATGGTGGCGCCGGGCTCCACACGCACGCTGGAGCCAATGTAGACCGGCCCAGTGATGGTCACCTTGTCCCACGGGATCGACGTGTTGAGCCCGACCCAGATGCCGGGCTTGACCTCGCGCCCCGGCATGTTCATGTCGGCCACCTCGCCGCGCAGCACCCGCTGCAGCACCGACCAGTAGTCGCTCACCCGGCCAATGTCGATCCAGTTGAAGAACCGCTTTTGGGCAAAAAACGGCAGCTTCTCAGCAACCAGTTGGGGAAAGAGCTGCGAGCCGATGTCATACACCACGCCCGGCGGGATTTTTTTCAGCACCTCAGGCTCGAAAATATAGATGCCGGTGCTGGCCAGGGTTGATTTGGCGTCTGCGGGGCTGGGCTTCTCCTGGAACGAGGCAATCTGCCCGTCTGGCCCGGCCACCACAATGCCATAGCTGCTGACGTCGGCCAGCGGCACATCCAGCGTCACCACGCTGGCTATGGCGCCCTTGGTTTTGTGCTCGTGCAGGGCCGCGCCGATGTCAAGGTCAATCAGCGCATCGCCGCACAGCACCAGCGTGGGCTCGTCAAAAAAACCGCTGAAATCCTGGATGCGCCGCATGCCGCCCGCCGAGCCAAAGGGTTTGGGAATCACGTCGCCATGCTCGCGCACACCCTCATACGCGTAGCCAATCTGCACGCCCCAGCGCTGGCCATCGCCAAAATACTGCTCAATCTTGTGGTGGTGGTAGGCCACGTTGACCATGATTTCCTTGATGCCGTGGCGCGCCAGGTGCTCAATCAGGTACTCCATCACCGGTTTGCCCAAAATCGGCACCATTGGTTTGGGCAGGTCTTTGGTCAGGGGTCGAACGCGGGTGCCTTGCCCCGCTGCGAGGATCATTCCTTTAGCCATGGGGCAGGGGCTCCGGTTTTGGGTGGTGTTTGAAGTTTTCTGGTTTCATGGAGATTGCTTCACGCGGGTGCGTACCCGTTTGGGTTGTTGCTTTGCCAACGCCACGCGTCCGTGCACATGGCTTGCAAATCACGCTCGGCGCGCCAGCCGAGTTTTGCCAGAGCGGTTGCCGGGTCAGCGTAGCAGGAAGCGATGTCGCCAGCGCGTCGGGGTGCCACTTTGTACGGCACGCTTTTGCCACTGGCCCGCTCAAATGCCCGCACCATGTCCAGCACGCTGTAGCCGGTGCCGGTGCCCAGGTTGATGCTGGCGCATTCCGCATGTGTTTTGAGGCGCTCCAGCGCCTTCAGGTGGCCCTGCGCGAGGTCGACCACGTGGATGTAGTCGCGCACGCCAGTGCCATCCGGCGTGTTGTAGTCATCGCCCCAGACGTTGAGGAACTCGCGCCGGCCCACGGC
>JANYJD010000342.1 GCA_025358555.1 Rhodoferax sp. | reverse complement strand
GTCTGATCTGCCCGCGCTGCGTCTGCTGGCTCGCGCCGCGCGTGGCTCCATGCGCGATGCGCTGTCGCTAACTGACCAGGCCATCGCCTTTGGCAACGGCCAGCTTGAAGAAGCCAGCGTGCGCCAGATGCTGGGCAGCGTGGACCGCAGCCACGTCTACCGCTTGATAGAAGCGCTAGCGCAGGGCGACGGCAAGACCGTGGTCGAAACCTCGGAAGCTCTGCGTCTGAATGGCCTCAGCGCAGCATCCACCCTGGAAGAGATGAGCGCCGTGCTGCAGCGCATGGCGGTGTCGCAGGTGCTGCCAGCCTCAGCCGCAGAGCCGGACCCCGACGATGTAGATACGGCACGCCTGGCTGCGCTGATGCCTGCGGATGAAACCCAACTGCTCTATAGCATTTGCCTGCATGGCCGCACCGAGCTGGGCCTGGCGCCCGACGAGTATGCGGGCTTGACCATGGTGCTGCTGCGGCTCTTGGCCTTCAAGCCCGCAACTACTGCAACGGTGGTGGCTGAAAAAAAAACTCTGAATCCCGCTGAGGTTGCGCCTGCACCGCCGCCTGCATCGGCTGCTTCACCCGCCTTGGCGCATGCGCCTGGGCGAGATCACCCATATCAGCCTGGTCGGGTGGCTGCTCCCGTGTCGGCATCTGCCGCCTCCATTGCCGCAGCAGTAGCGCAATCTGCACCATTGGCCAAGCCAGAGCCAACAGCACCGACAGAACTCGCGCCTGCGCCAGAATCGCCGCCGCCAGGCCAGATGCTGCACGTGGTGGACCGCCCGATAGCCGCTCCAGAGGTCCCAACGGCCCAAATTGCGCCAAAAACCGAAAATTGGGAAAAAAATAGGGCTGTAGCCCTCGTGAATAGTGCGCAAGCAGCTACTAAAGGTGTAGCGATTCCGGTGCGCGTCCAGGCTGATTCGCGCACCGAGAGTCTTTCGAGCCAGGGGGCCCATGGCGTATTGATCCCGTCCGAAGAGGGTGATTTCTGGCACCCGACAGTGCGCCAGCTCATTGCCGATGACGCCATCACCGCACTGGTGCGCGAACTGGCATTGCAGTCGCAACTGGTCGCGCGTGACACCGATCAATGGCTGCTGCGGGTTGAGCGCGAGTCGCTCAACCAGTCTGGCAGCCGCGACCGCCTGCAGGCGGCTTTGCAGGCGCTCGGGCACAACGTGAAGCTGGTGGTCGAGATTGGCCGGGTGACCGACAGCCCGGCCCGGCGCAACGCCGCCGCCGCCGCCGAGCGGCAACTGGCGGCTGAGAAAATCATTTTTGAAGACCCGTTTGTGCAGGAGATGATGCGGGACTTTGGAGCGAAAATCGTGCCTGGCAGCATAAAGCCCGCGTAGCAACTCCCGGGTCATGGGCATTTAAAACACATTCAACACCGAAGGAAAACAAACATGTTCAACAAAGGACAATTGGCCGGCCTGATGAAGCAGGCCCAGGCAATGCAGGACAACATGAAGAAGGCGCAGGACGAGTTGGGCTTGGTGGAAGTCACCGGCGAGTCCGGGGCCGGGCTGGTGAAGGTGACCATGACCTGCAAGCACGACGTGCGCCGCGTCGCCATCGACCCGAGCCTGCTGGCCGATGACAAAGACATGCTGGAAGACTTGGTGGCAGCGGCCTTCAATGCGGCGGTGCGCAAGGCAGAGGAAACGTCTTCCGAGAAGATGGGCAAGCTCCCGGCAGGCATGCCCGGCCTGCCGGGCGGCATGAAATTCCCGTTTTGAAGTTATGACCCCCACGCTCCGCCGCTACGCGGGTCGCTGCCCCCCGAGGGGGCTAATTTCCCTTGGGGCGGCCCGGCGGGAAATTCTCGCTTTGCCCCTGCATGGCTGACTCCAACTCGCTGGACGTGCTGATCCAGTCGCTCAAGCGCCTGCCTGGTGTGGGGGTAAAGTCGGCTTCGCGCATGGCGTTTCATCTGTTGCAGCACGACAGGCCTGCCGCGCAGGCGCTCTCAAATGCGCTGGCACAGGCCGTCAGCACGGTCAGGCATTGCGAGCTTTGCCACACCTTCACCGAGGCGCAAGTTTGCAACACCTGCCAGGACCCCCGGCGCGACCACACCAAGCTGTGTGTGGTGGAGACGCCCGCCGACCAGTCTGCGGTGGAGCGCACGGGTGCCTACAAGGGGCTGTACTTTGTGCTGATTGGAAAGCTCAGCCCGCTGGACGGCATTGGACCCAATGACATTGGCCTCAAAAAGCTGTTTGACCGCGCCACTGATGGCACCGTTCAGGAAGTCATTCTGGCCACCAATTTCACGGCCGAAGGCGAGGCCACGGCACACGTCATTGCCGAAGCGCTGAAGCCGCGCGGATTGACGCTCACACGGCTGGCGCGCGGCGTGCCGGTGGGCAGCGAACTGGAATATGTTGACCTGGGCACCATTGCCCACGCGCTGGTTGACCGCCGATAGCCGGCTCTGCGAATGAATCGCCGCTAAGGAAGCGCCGAACAAGTCCTGGCGGATTTCGCAGTCAATAGCCCGGCCTATCCTCTGAAGCACAGGCAAGAAATTCAACGCAGCAGACCGCCCGAGCCTGGCTGATCGCACGCCGCTGGGGACTTGTTCAGCGTTTCATTAAGTACTAACCCGCAGGGGATGTTCCCGATGCGGGTTGGCCTATCGTTTGCTACGCTCCAAAGATCAAAAGAAAAAGATCAAAAGGAGCCGCCTTGTCAAACCATTCCTTCCACCATCCTGCGGTCGCCGCACGGGCTGTCTGCCCCCTGCGCAGGCGTACGTTCACCTCGCTGGCGGTGCTGGCAGCCGCATCCATCGCTGCGCCGTGTGCAGTGGCGCAAGGCAAGCTTGAGAAGACCCGGGTCGCCATTGCGGTTGGCGGCAAGGCGGCGTGCTACCACCTGCCGCTGACCATCGCAGAGCAACTGGGCTACTTCAGGGCAGAAGGCCTGGAGGTTGACATTGCCGACTTCGCAGGGGGCATGCGTGCCCTGCAGGTTGTGGCGGCCGGTTCGGCAGACGTGGTGAGCGGTGCTTTCGAGCACACCATCAATCTGCAGAGCAAAAGCCAGTTCTACCAGGCCTTCGTATTGCAGGGCCGTGCGCCGCAGATTGCGCTGGGCGTGTCCACCAAAACCATGCCGGGCTACAAATCGCTGGCCGACCTCAGGGGCAAAAAAATTGGCGTCTCAGTGCCGGGCTCTTCCACCAACATGCTGGCCAGTCTGCTGCTGTCGCGGGCCGGCATCAAGGCTGACGAGGTGAATTTCGTCGGCGTAGGCACCGCCGCAAGCGCGCTGGCCGCGATGCGCTCGGGCCAGGTTGACGCGTTGAGCAATGCCGACCCCGTCATGACCATGCTGGAGCAAAAAGGTGAGGTCAGAATCGTCGCTGACACACGCACACTCAAAGGTACCCTGGCGGTGTTTGGCGGCACCATGCCAGCGGCCTGTCTGTATGCGCCCGTGGAGTTCCTGCAGAAGCATCCCAACACGGCCCAGGCGCTGGCCAATGCCATTGTCCACGGCCTCAAATGGCTGCAGACGGCAGGCCCTGGCGACATCATCAAGACCGTGCCTGAATCCTATTTTCTGGGCGACCGCGGCCTGTACCTGGCGTCATTCAACAAAGTGCGCGAAGCCATTGCGCTGGACGGCCTGATCCCCGAGGACGGGGCCAAAACAGCGCTCCAGGCGCTTGCCAGTTTTGAGCCCACGGTGAAGCCTGACAAGATTGCCCTGGGCCGCACCTATACCAATGAATTTGCACGCAGGGCCAAAGACAAATTCAAGGCCTGACGTCAAATCTGGCGTCAGGCGTTGACAGGCAATTGCTACTTTATATGTAGCTAGCTATGCACGTTCAACAAGGGCTACAGCCATTTTTAACGTGAAACTGCGGCAGAATTCAGCGTTTTGCCAACTTGGCAGACCCGCTTGCCGCGCGCACCACGCGTTTTGCGCCATGGCCGTGCCCCACACCCGCAGCTGTGCGTCCCGTGGGCCGAGCTCTTGCCAGAGGCCTTCCCCGAGCCGCACGTCTGGCGGTGCTAGCCTTTGCCACCACCGTTCTGCCGTGATGGGCCTTTGCCGCTGCGGTGTTCGTGTACGGCAAAAACAGCACCACCTGCTGCCCGGTCTTGAAGGCGCTGGCAGCACCCGTCTTGTTCCACTGCGCCACGCTTGAGGCGCTAAGGCGATGGCGTTTTGCCATACTGGCGACGGACTCGCCCTTGCGCGCTTTGACGACCGTACGGCGCGTCAATATTTCAGGGGCCAGGCCAATCTGTCCGTTGTCCGCCACTTGCACGGCTACGTCCTGCGCCATTCGCGCGCTTCTGGGCACCAGCAGAGTGGAGCCCGTGGTGATCACCACGCGGGGTGGAATGTTGTTGATTGCCCGCAGCTCTGCCTCGCTCATGCCTGTACGCCTTGCGGCTTCGGCCGGGCTCATGGTGGAGGGCGCGATCCACACGGTCCAGCTAGCCAGTCGGCCATTGTTCTGCGCTTCCAGGTTGCGCTGGAACACAGCGGCGTTGTCCCAGGGCAGCAAAATCTGGGGCACGCCGGCGGCCAGGATGACCGGGCGGTTGACCGACGGATTGAGCGCCTTGAAATCGTCCAGGGACACATCGGCGAGTTTGGCGGCAAAGGCCACATCAATGTCCCGGGTGATGCCCACGGTCTGGAAGAACGGGTGGTTCTCGATCAGCGGCAACTGTGCGCTGAAGGCCTCAGGCCCTGAGACAATGTTCTTGACGGCCTGCAGCTTGGGCACGTAAAAGCGGGTCTCGTTGGGCATGTCGAGGTCGAGGTAGCCCACACCCAAACCGGCTTTCTGGTTTTTGGCGATGGCGCGGCCAACGCTGCCTTCCCCCCAGTTGTAGGCGGCCAGCGCCAGGTGCCAGTCGCCAAAGCGGCGATGCAGTTTTTCAAGGTAATCCAGCGCGGCGCGGGTGGACGCCAGCACATCGCGCCGGTCGTCGCGGAAGGCGTTCTGCTTGAGCTCAAAATATTTGCCAGTGGCCGGCATGAACTGCCACAGGCCGGCTGCTTTGGCGCTGGAGACGCCCTGCGGGTTGAACGCACTCTCAATAAAAGGCAGCAGCGCCAGTTCGGACGGCATGTTGCGCCGCTCCAGCTCTTCGACGATGTGGAACAGGTATTTGCGCGACCGCTCCGTCATGCGAAAAATATAGTCCGGCCGGGTCACGTACCACTGCTCGCGGTCGTGCACCAGATCGCTTTGAAGGTTGGGCATGGCGTAGCCCCTGCGGATCCGGTCCCACAGGTCGGCAGGCGGCGCAAGCTGCATGACGCCCAAACTGGACGCCTGGGCTGCCGTGATGGGCGTCAAGGGGTCGCCGGGAATGACGGCCGCGGGATGGCTGGGTGTCTCGGGCAAAGTGGCGGCCGGGCCTGGACCGGGTGCGGCGGCATGGCCTGCACCGCGCTCACTGGACGATGCACTGCTGACGGTTGAAGGGCCGGAGCTGCTTGAGCTGCTGGAACTGCTGGAACTGCTTGAGCTGCTGGGTGTGATGGCGCACCCAGTGAGCCATGCCGTCACCACCACAACAAAGAGAGGCGTTATTTTCATGTAAAGAGATTGGGAGAGCAGTGATGGAGCGGTGGGTGACTAGAATCGAGACGGTTTGCCGCAGAGCAGGCATTATCAGCCAGGCATCGTCAGGGTCCAACGCTATTGTCCCGTGCTTGGCGCGCAAAATCCCCACGCCATTGGTGGAGGCAAAAAATTCAACGCGTCAGACCGCGCAAGGCCGGTCTTTCACGGGCCGCGAGGCGTTATGCAGAGGTTCCCAAGGTCATGAGCGCTGAAAAAATGGGTTTGCAAGACTGGTTTAAAACCCCGCCCGGGCGCTATCTGCTGGCATGGGAGCGGGCGCAGTTCGACTCCACTGTGGCCGACATCTTTGGCTACCACGCGCTGCAGCTGGGCTTGCCAGAGCTTGACGCCTTGAGCGCCAACCGCATGCCGCACCGCTGGCTGGCCATGTCCACGTGCCCGCACCCAGCGACGCCAACCGGCCCAAACCCGACGCGCGCGGCGCTGATGACTGATTTTGCGGCCCTGCCGTTCCCTGCCAACAGCCTTGACCTAGTGGTGCTGGCGCATGCGCTGGAGCTGAATGTGGACCCGCATGCCACCCTGCGCGAGGTCGAGCGGGTGCTGGTGCCTGAGGGACGCGTTGTGATCAGCGGCCTGAACCCGGCCAGCCTGTGGGGACTGCGCCAGCGGCGCGCCCGCCTGTACCGCCGCTTTGGCGCGGGCGAGCTGTTCCTGCCAGAGGCCGGTGACGCCATTGGCTACTGGCGCATGCGCGACTGGCTGCGCCTGTTGAGTTTTGAGGTGGAGGTGGGCCGCTTTGGCTGCTACCGCCCGGCCGTTGCCAGCGAGAAATGGCTGCAGCGGTTTGAGTGGATGGACCGTGCCGGTCAACGTTGGTGGCCGATTTTGGGCGCCGTCTATTTTTTGGTGGCCGTCAAGCGCGTGCGCGGCATGCGCCTCGTAGGACCGGCCTGGAAGACTGTGCCAAGCCGGGCTGGAGCGCCGGTCTCGGTGACCAACCTCACGCACAAAGAATGAGACCCGCAACACGAGGAGCACCTGGTTTGAACGCTATAGAAATTTATACAGATGGCGCCTGCAAGGGCAACCCCGGCCCTGGCGGCTGGGGCGTGCTGCTGCTCTCGGGCGGCACCGAGAAAGAACTCTTTGGCGGCGAGCTGGCCACCACCAACAACCGCATGGAACTTACCGCCGTGATTGAAGCTCTGACAGCGCTCAAGCGGCCCTGCCAAGTTACCCTGTACCTGGACAGCGAATACGTGCGCAAGGGCATCACCGAATGGATTCACGGCTGGAAGGCCAGAGGCTGGCGCACGGCGGCCAAGCAGCCCGTCAAGAACGTCGAACTCTGGCAAAAACTGGATGCTGTCGTAGCCGGCAGCGGACACAAGATTGACTGGCGCTGGGTCAAAGGCCACGCGGGCGACCCTGGCAACGAGCGCGCCGATGCGCTGGCGAACCGGGGGGTGGACGTGGCGCTGGGCAAGCGATGACGTGTTGATGGCCTGGCCTGCGGGTTTATGCATAAAGCCACTGCGGGAAACTCGCTAGCGGGGACAGTGCCGAAATGCTACATTCTGTAAGTTGGAAATTTTAGTTACTCAGGTTAACCATCGACATGGCGTTCAAAATAATCTACCCCGTTGTTGCCGCCATTGGCATAGGTGCTGCGTCGGTTGCAGCCTGGTGGTACCAGAGCAAGCCGACATCAACGGCAGACGCCGCGACAACCGCTTCGGCTTCAGGGGCCGCCGCAACCGGGCAGGCGGCAAGTGCCCCTCAAACTGCTGCCAGCATGCCGGGCGGCGCAGCGTCAGCGCCCCGGCCTCCTGCAGTGGAAGCGGCCAAAGTCGAGATCATGAAACTGACCGACGACACCCAGGCCGTGGGCAGTCTGCGCTCGCGCCAAGGCGTCGTGGTGCGCCCTGAGGTGAGCGGGCGCATCACCCAGCTCAATTTCAAAGACGGCGACCGGGTTCGCAAAGGCCAGTTGCTGGTGCAGCTTGATGACCAATTGCAACTGGCCCAAGTGCAACAGAGCCAGGCCGAGCTGTCGATAGCGCGGGCCAACCACCAGCGCAATCAGGATCTGGTGGCGCAAAACTTCATCAGCAAGCGGTCGGTCGATGAAAGCGCCGCCAATCTGGAGGTTGCGCAGGCCAAGCTGGCGCTGTCCAAAGCCACGGCGGCGCGCCTGAAAGTCGTGGCACCGTTTGATGGCATCGTTGGCATCCGCACCGCCAATGTGGGAGATTATTTGAAGGACGGCGCCGACGTCGTCAACATCGAAGACATTGACGCTGTTTTTGTTGATTTCCGCCTGCCTGAGCGGTTTCAGAACAAGGTCAAAAAAGGCCAGACGGCAGGCGTCAGTCTGGACGCGCTGCCGGGCAGCAAATTTGTCGCTTTTGTCCAGGCTGTTGATCCATTGATCGACACCAATGGCCGCTCGGTCGGGGTGCGCGCCTGCATTGACAACCGCCAGTTGCGCCTGCGCCCCGGCATGTTTGCACGCGTCACCGCCGTATTTGGCGAGCGCGAGCAAGCCAATGTGGTGCCAGAAGAAGCCATCGTGCCGCAAGGCCAGCGTGTGGTGGTCTACAAGGTGGTGGACGGCAAAAACAAGGACGAAAAAATCGCCCAGCGGGTTGAGGTGAAGGTCGGCATCCGCCGCCCTGGCCGGGTAGAGATCCTCGAAGGCATTGAAGCGGGCGACATGATTGTCACGGCCGGCCAGCAGCGGCTGCAGCGCGATGGTATGGTGGTGCGCGTGATTGACACGGCCCGCCCCGGCGGACGCGAAGGCGGTAGCCCAGGCGGCCCCGGTGCAGGAGCTGCAGGCTCTGGCCCAGGCGCAGAGGGCGCAACAGCAGGTGCCGCCGCGCGGCCGGCATCGGCGCCGGGCACCCCTGCATCCGTTGCAATCGCACAGGCGCCTGCCGGGCGTCCACGAGGTGCGGGAGGTCCGGGGGGCGCACCCGGCTCGGCAAGCAAGGCGCTGTCCGGCCCCAACCCCTGTTTTGCCAGCGCCAGTGACATGCCCGGCCCCGGGCGCGCCCCTGGCGGCAGGCCGACGGGTGCCGACGCAAATGCAGGCGGTGGGCGCCCAGCCACCGCGCCGCCCGTCGCCCAACCTTGACCTGACCCGTCCCAACCCGATTTTGCCCAGCCAGAGGACACACCATGCAGCTTGCTGAAACATCCATCCGGCGCCCGGTTTTCGCCACCGTGCTGGCACTTTTGGTGCTGTTGATCGGCGCGGTGAGTTTTAACAAGCTGTCCGTGCGCGAATACCCCAAAATCGACGAGCCCGTGGTCACGGTCAGCGTGCGCTACGCCGGTGCATCGGCCGAAGTGATGGAATCGCAGGTCACCAAAACGCTGGAAGACTCGATTGCCGGCATCGACGCGGTCGATGTCATCACCTCCATCAGCCGCGCCGAGCAGGCGCAGATATCGGTGCGCTTCCGCCTGGAAAAAGATGCCGATTCCGCCGCCGCCGAGGTGCGTGACCGCACGTCACGTGTGCGCAACCGTCTGCCGCAGGCAATCGACGAGCCGGTCATTGCCAAGGTAGAGGCCGACGCCTTTCCTGTTATCTGGCTGTCTTTCAGCAGCGATACGCTCAACGCGCTGCAGATCAACGACATGGTCAACCGCATTGTCAAGCCGCGCCTGCAAACCGTCACGGGTGCGGCCGACGTGCGCATTTTTGGCGAGCGCAAATACGCCATGCGCGTCTGGCTCGACCCCGACAAGCTGGCAGCGTACAAGCTCACCACGCAGGACGCGGAAGACGCCATCCGGCGCAGCAACCTGGAAGTGCCGGCCGGGCGCATCGAGTCGAGCTTGCGCGAATTCTCGGTGACCTCAGAGACCGACCTGGTGCGGCCTTCCCAATTCAATGACATCATCATCAAAAATGCCAACGGCTTTCCAGTGCGCATCCGCGATGTGGGACGCGTGCAGGAAGGACCGCAGGACGAGCGCAGCGCCACCCGCCTGAATGGCCGCACGGCCATTACCGTGGGCGTCATCCGCCAGGCCACCGCCAACCCGCTGGACCTGAGCAACGGCGTGCGGGCCATGCTGCCCAAGCTCAAGGCCGATCTGCCCAAAGACATGACGATTGACATCGCCAACGACAACTCGGTGTTCATTGACAAATCGATCAAGAGCGTGTTCCGCACCATCATCGAGGCGACCTTGCTGGTGGCGCTGGTGATTTTTGTGTTTTTGCGCACTGTGCGCGCGTCCATCATCCCCATCGTCACCATCCCTGTGAGCCTGGTGGGCACCTGCGCGCTGATGGCGCTGGCGGGCTTCTCCATCAACACGTTGACCCTGCTGGCGCTGGTGCTGGCCATCGGGCTGGTGGTGGATGATTCGATTGTGATGCTGGAGAACATCTTCCGGCATATTGAAGAGGGGCTGGACCCATTCTCGGCCTCCATCAAGGGCGCCAAAGAGGTGGGCTTTGCCATTGTGGCAATGACGCTGACGCTGGCGGCGGTGTACGCGCCGCTGGCCTTCACGCCGGGCCGCACCGGGCGGCTATTCATCGAGTTTGCGCTGGCGCTGGCGGGCGCGGTGATTGTCTCGGGCTTTTTGGCGCTGACGTTGACGCCCATGATGTGCTCGCTGCTGCTCAAGCACAACCCCAAGCCCTGGTTTTTCGACCGCTGGATGGAAAGCGGACTGAATGCCATCACCAACGGCTACTCCAAAGTCTTGCGCTGGCTGGTCAGCACCGGCTATGACGCGGCCCACACAACCCGTGGTTTTGGCAGCAGCGTGATGCGGTTTTTCCTGGACACCCGCTGGATCATCGTCTGCGTGATGGTCGCCGCAGGCATCGGCATCTACAGCATTTTGCCCACCATGAAGCGCGAGCTGGCCCCGCTGGAAGACCGTGGCCAGATTCTGGTGGTGGTGACTTCACCCGACGGCTCCACGCTGGACTACACCCAGCGCTATGTGAACGCGGTAGAGCGCATGGGGCAGCCGTACAAGGAATTTGACCGGATTTTTGTGACGGTGGGCAACCCGACGGTGTCCCAGGCCAATGTGTTTCTGCGCGCCATTGACTGGGACGAACGAAAGCGCACCACGCTGGAGATCGCCCGCGAGCTGCAACCCCGCCTGGCCGGTCTGCCGGGCGCAACCGCGTTCCCCATCACGCCGCCTTCGCTGGGCCAGGGCTTTCGCGAACGCCCTGTCAACTTTGTGATTGTCACATCCGACAGCTACCAGAACCTGGCCGCGACGACACGCCAGTTCATGGATGAAATTGCCAAGAACCCGGGCATCCTGAGTGCCGACATTGACCTGCGCCTGAACAAACCGGAGCTGAAGATCGATGTGGACCGCGACAAGGCGGCCGACTTGGGCGTGGGCGTGGACGTGATTGCACGCGCGGTTGAGACCATGCTGGGCGGGCGGCAGGTCACCCGCTACAAGCGTGAGGGCGACCAGTTTGATGTGATTGTGCAAACGGCCGCCACTGGCCGTGCCATTCCAGAAGACATTGAGAAAATATTTGTGCGCGGGCGCAACGAGACCATGATTCCACTGGCGGCTCTGGTCAAGGTCCGCGAGTCTGTTGCGCCGCGCGAGCTGAACCACTTCAGCCAGCGCCGATCGGTCTCCATCACGGCCAACCTTGCGGCAGATTATTCATTGGGCCAGGCGCTGGATTTTCTGGACGTCACTGCCGCCAAGGTGTTGAAGCCGGGCTACAGCACGGACCTGAACGGCACGTCGCGCGAGTTCAAAAATTCGCAGGGCTCGCTGGTCATTGTGTTTGGCCTGTCGCTGCTGTTCATCTTTTTGGTGCTGGCAGCCCAGTTTGAGAGTTTTATCGACCCGCTGGTGATCATGCTGTCGGTGCCGCTGTCGATGATTGGCGCGCTGCTGGCGCTGCAATGGTCGGGCGGGTCGCTCAATGTGTATTCGCAGATTGGCCTGATCACGCTGGTGGGGCTGATCACCAAGCACGGCATTTTGATTGTGGAATTCACCAACCAGTTGCGCGAGCAGGGCCTGGAGATGAAAGACGCCCTGGTGAAGGCCGCAACGCAGCGCCTGCGCCCGATCTTGATGACCACCGGCGCCATGGTGCTGGGCGCGATCCCCCTGGCATTTGCCCACGGCGCCGGGGCCGAGAGCCGCCAGCAGATTGGCTGGGTGATTGTGGGCGGCATGTCGCTGGGCACGCTGCTCACCATCTTTGTGGTGCCCACAATGTACACCCTGTTTGCGCGCCGCTCTGTTCCTGGCGCCAACAAGACGGTCAGCAAAGAAGAGGTTGATGATGCTTCCGGTGCGCTGACCCATCCCATGCATCCAGTGATGGGAGCCGAACTGGCTGCCAAGTAGATTGCTACCAAAGTAGTAGCTGACTATGCATATCTGGCGGGGGCCATAGCCGTTTTCGGCGGCTAAACTTTGGTCAAATCACGCCGTCAAACATCATCACGTCAACCAGGTCGCCCGGCGCTATGTTGCCCTGATGGTGGTGCAACACGATCAGGCCGTTGGCCTGCGTCATCGAGCTAAGAACGCCAGAACCCTGGTTGCCGGTGATCTTGACGTGCAGGGCGCCATCGGTTGATGTGCTGACGATGCCGCGCTGGTATTCGGTGCGGCCCGGCTTCTTGCGTATGGCCTCTGTGCTTTGGGCTTTGAGCAGTGGCGGTGCGGCCTCAAGGCTGCCCATCATGCAGAGCAGGGCGGGGCGCACAAACGCCAGAAAAGTCACCATCACTGCCACCGGGTTGCCCGGCAGGCCAAACAGAATGGCGAAATCTGCGGAATTCGATTTGCTATTTTTAATATAGCTTCTTGTGCATGCTAAACGAGGGCTAGAGGCCGATTTGACGCTTAAACCAGGTGAAATTGAGGCTCTGGCGGCCATCGGGGGTGTCTGGGGCCGTCGGGGCAAGCGCCCGACCGCCATGGGCCGGCCGGGCCGCATGGCGATGCGCCAGAAGGCCACACCGCCAAATGAAACTCCACCTGAAGCCTCTTGAGATTCGCCAGCCCCCGCCAGTTTCTTCATCATTGCCTTGGTGTGGTCAGCCTCGCCCACGCTCACGCCGCCGCTGGTGATGATGGCGTCGGCTTGCGCTGCGGCGCGCGTGAAGGTGGCTTCAAGCGCATCAGGCTCATCGCGCACCACGCCCAGGTCTATGACCTCCACCCCCAGGCGTGTGAGCAGGCCGAACACGGTGTAGCGGTTGCTGTCGTACACGGCGCCTTCACGCGGCGCGTCACCCAGACTCAAAATTTCATCACCCGTAGAGAAGTAGGCCACCCGCAGCTTGCGCCAGACGGTGACGCTTTGGAGCCCTAAACTGGCTATAAGTCCAAGCGCAGCAGGCGTGAGGCGCTCTCCTTTAAGCAGCGCCGCCTGGCCCGCCGTGATGTCTTCGCCCATGGCGCGGCGGTTGTCGCCTGGCTGCAGCAAACCTGGCGGGATGGTGATGTGCGTCGCTTTGGCGTACGGCTCTGCTTGGGCGGACTCACCTACGGACCGCGTTATGGACTCGTCACTCGGCTCCTGCACAAACTCCTGCGGAACCACCGTGTCCAGGCCGGCGGGCAGCACCGCGCCGGTCATGATCTTCAGGCATTCGCCCGGCTGCACATCGCCGCGCCACGCCGCGCCAGCCAGCGCTGTGCCGATCACTTTCAATGTCAGCGGTGAAT
Source organism: Rhodoferax sp. (assembly GCA_025358555.1). Lineage (GTDB taxonomy): Bacteria > Pseudomonadota > Gammaproteobacteria > Burkholderiales > Burkholderiaceae_C > JANYCG01. The sequence continues at coordinate 11,091 of JANYJD010000342.1, read as the reverse complement.
GGGCTGACAGTGCATGGCCCGCAAACGCATAGCCATCCATGGCAGAGTTGTCGTGGGGTGGCACGTTGACGGGGGAAATCACATCGGCTGCAAGTACGCGGCCCAGGGCGTCGAAAATCCCGACCTGCTCGTGCTCGCGCACAGGCTCCACCAGCTGCGACAGAAATTCATTGACCGCGCCTGCGCTCAACGCCTGCGGGTCGTAGCCTTGCAGTTCAGCGGCGATCTGGGCCAGGGTCTTCATCGCTGAAGAGATTGCAGCTCGGCCAGCGTGTTGGCGTTGAAGAAAGCGCGCGGGTCGTCGGTAGGCAAATCAAACGGCACCAGTGCCACTTTGTGCTGGGCGGTCCAGGCGTCAATCTTGCGGCCACCGGCGTGTGTGAACTGCGCCAGACTCTCCAGCAAGTCAACTTGCAGCAGGCAAAATACCGGTTGCGGGCGAACCACGGGCTGGTCGGTCCCGTTTTGTGCGCCCGGTTCAGGCGCGACCACCATGGCGATGTCGGCATCCTGTTCGTGCATCGCCTGCGCCAGGCGCGCCACCAGGTCCATTGGAAACAACGGGGTGTCGCACGGCGTGGTCACCAGGTAAGGTGTCTCACAGCGTTCCAGGCCGGTTAAAAATCCCGCCAGCGGCCCCGCGTAGTCGGCCAGCACATCCGGCCACACCGCAGCGCCAAACGCTTCGTAGGCGGCCAAGTTGCGGTTGGCGTTGATCATGACCTGAGCCAGCGGTCCGCTGTCCTGCATTTGCAGGCGCAGCAACGTGTGCAATGCCAACGGTACGCCGTTGAAGTTTTGCAGGCCTTTGTCCACGCCGCCCATGCGCGAGCCACGGCCCCCGGCGAGGATCAATGCGGTGGTGTCTGAGAGGGGAATCATCCTGTTATCCGCCGATGTAGCTCATCTCGACCCGGCGCGTTCCTGCTCCAGCGTCGGGGGCCATCGCACTGCGCAACTCCGAGTACCGGTCATTGCGCCCGGCCCAGATGTCGCCAATCGACGATTCAATGTCAGCATCAGAAGCGCCGCCACGAAGCAGGGCGCGCAGGTCATAGCCCTGGCTGGCGAACAGGCACAAATAAAGCTTTCCTTCGGTGGAGAGGCGGGCGCGGTTGCAGTCGTGGCAGAAGGCCTGGGTCACACTGCTGATGACGCCAATCTCCCCGGCGGCCGGGTCGTGCCGGCCGCTGGCGTTGGCAAAGCCCCAGCGTTCTGCCGTCTCGCCTGGCGCAGACGACGCTAGCTGCACCAGCGGCATGTCGGCATGGATCAGCTGGACTACGTCCCGCGATGGCAGCACCTCATTCATGCGCCAGCCGTTGGTGGCGCCCACGTCCATGTACTCGATGAAGCGCAGCACAATGCCCGTGCCCTTGAAGTGCCGCGCCATGGGCAAAATTTCCTGCTCGTTGGTGCCGCGCTTGACCACCATGTTGACTTTCAGGCCGCCCGCATTGCCTGAGGCATCGACACCCAGCCCTGCGGCGAGCGCCGCATCAATGGCCGCCAGCACATCGGCCACAGGAAAGTCCACGTCATTCATGCTGCGAAACACGGCGTCGTCCAGCCCGTCCAGGCTGACGGTGACGCGCTGTAGGCCGGCGGCTTTCAGCGCCTTGGCCTTGCGTGCCAGCAGCGAGCCATTGGTTGTCAAGGTGAGGTCCAGCGGCGCGCCATCGACCGTGCGAAGCTGGGCGAGCTGCTCGATAAGCACCTCAAGGTTCTTGCGCAGCAGCGGCTCGCCGCCGGTCAAGCGGATTTTTCGCACGCCCAGGCCTGCAAACAGCCGCGCCGTGCGGGTGATTTCTTCAAACGAGAGCAGCGAAGCGTGCGGCAGGTAGGTGTAGTCTTTGTCAAACACTTCCTTGGGCATGCAGTAGTTGCAGCGGAAGTTGCAGCGGTCGGTGACGCTGATGCGCAGGTCGCGCAGGGGCCTGCCAAGCAGGTCGGTCGGCAAGATGCTATCCATGCTGCGCGCGCCATGTTTCAGCGTGGCCGACGGCATGGCCAAAGACGCGCTGCGCAGGTCAATCAGGGGGACAATTCGGGGGGTGGTGCTTGTCGACATGGGCGTATTGTCTCCCCAGTGGTCTCCCCAGTGCAAAATCCGGGCTAAAACCGGTTCAGCCCCGTGAAACCATGCAGAATCATTCCAGAACACAAGAGGACGATCAATGAGCCGACAAATTTGCCTGGCCCTGGTGCTGGGCTGGGGGGTACATGCTACTCACGCGCAAGGGCTTGTGGCCGTGACCGAAAAAGACTTTTTGAGCGATTTGCCGGTGGTGCTGTCGGTGTCGCGCCTGCCGCAGCGCCTGGACGAGACGCCGGGTGCCGTCACCGTGCTGGACCGCAACATGATTCGCCTTTCGGGCGCGCGCGACGTGGCTGACCTGCTGCTGCTGGTGCCGGGTTTCCAGAGCAGCACGGCGTTTGAAGGCGATGCGCCGCAGGCCAGCTACCACGGCGGTTTCAGCGCCTACTCAGGCCGAATCCAGGTACTTGTGGATGGCCGCTCGGCCTATTCGCCGTATCTTTTTGGCAGTGTGGCCTATGGCCTGCAAACCGTGGCCATTGCCGACATTGAGCGCATTGAGGTGCTGCGCGGCTCCAACTCGGCGTCTTACGGCGCGCGCGCTTTTTTGGGGGTCATCAACATCGTCACGCGTGACCCGGCAGATACGCAGGGCCTGCGGGCCAGCGTGTCTGCCGGTCAAAACGGCGTGCGTGACGTGCAGGCCAGCCTCGGCTGGGGCCAGGACAGCGCCAGCTACCGGCTCAGCGCGGACCGGCGCGGCGATGATGGTCTCAAAGGCTCCAATGGTCACAACCGCATCAGCCGGGTCAACCTGCGGGCCGACCTGCGTCCCATGGCGGGGGATGAGCTTCAGGTGCGCGCGGGAGGCCTGGTGATTGATTCGGGGGTGGGCTTTGCCGGCAACGTGGACCAGCCGTTGCACGACCGCTCGTTCGACTCCAGCTACCTCCAGATTGACTGGAAACGCAATCTGGGCGCCGACGCCGATCTGGCCTTGAGCTACGCGCATACGGCAGAGGTTTTCAAGGACAGTTTTTTCTTCGGACTCCCGGCCCCCTTCAATGGCATCACCATTAACTTTGGCGGGCGCGCCAGCGGCGACACCCTGTCCTTGCAGCACACGCTGCGCACGAACGCCGATGTGCGGCTGGTCTGGGGCGCCGAACTGCGCCGCGAGGAGGTGGTCTCCCGGCCCCTGTACAACACCGATGCCCCGCAGCAGACCCAGTTCACCCGCCTGTTTGGCAACCTTGAGTGGCACCCGCTGCGCGATGTGGTGTTCAACGCGGGCGGGCTGCTGGAGCACAGCAGCAAAAGCGGAAACAGTTTTGCGCCACGGGTGATGGTCAACTGGCACATGGCCGAGGGCCAAACAGTGCGGGTCGGCGCGTCCAAAGCCTATCGCCCGCCCAGCACGTTTGAGAGCTCAAGCGACCTGCGCTACCAGGCCAATGGCGTGCTGCTGCAGATCAGCAGCCTGTCGCGCGGCAATGCGCAGCCGGAGAGTGTGGTGGCGCGGGAGATTGGTTACCTGGGTGAGTTTCCGCGCCAGGGCCTGAGTCTGGATGTGAGGCTGTTTCATGAGCAGGTTGGCGGCTTCATCCGGCGCACGGCCTACCTGTTGCCTGCAGGCACGCAATTGTTCAGAAATTCCGCAGGCGGCTCGCAAACCTTCGATTATGTGAACGCGGAAGACTTTGCGATCCGCGGGCTGGAGTACCAGCTAAAGTGGCGGCCCTGGAGCGGCGCGCAGCTGATCTTCAACCAGGCCTGGATCAACTTTGGTTCCAGCGATGTGGGCGCGATGCTGGCCGCGCCCAAGCTGGCATCCACCGTGATGTGGACACAAAAGCTGCCGCGTGGCATCGACCTCAGCCTGATCCACCATGACCGGGGCCTCGCCACGCTGCAAGGGGCCAACGTCCAGTCCACGACGCGCCGAACCGATCTGCGGCTGGCGCTGCCTCTGCGGTTTGGCAGCCGGCGCGGCGAGGTGGCGATGGTAGTGCAAAACCTGGGTGCGCCCTACCAGGACTTCAGGAGCAACCTCCTGTTTGAGAGACGCGCGTTTGTGACTCTGCAGCTTGATAACTGAGCGGTTGCCGCTGCCATCATCATTGCCTGTTCCAGCACCGATTTTCATTGTCAATTCCATTCACGCTGCCTGTGCCCTTAGTCACCTCCAACCCTGCCGCCCGGCGCTGTTCACCCGTCAACTGGCGTGAGCTGTGGCTGCGGGCTTGCCTGTGCGCATTTGGCCTCATGGCGGCGCTGCCCTGGGCGCACGCTGGGGAAGCCGCCGTGCTGGTGGTCGTCAGCGAGCGCAGCGCCAGCTACCTGGAGGCGGCCGCCGCCTTGGCCGCCGAACTGGAGCGCGCAGGGCTGCCGCGCGCTGACGTCGCGCTGATGACCTCCAGTGAATTTTCTGCGGCGGGGACTGTGGCGCCCAGGCTGCTGGTGGCGGTGGGCACGGGCGCAGCCAATCTGCTCGCATCAAAAGACAGCCGCATTCCCCTGATTGCCACGCTACTGCCAGCCAGCAGCTTCGAGCAGATTGTGCTGGCCACGGGGCGCAAGCCCTCAGCCACCTTTTCTGCCGTGTTCTTAAACCAGCCGTTCTCGCGCCAGCTAGACCTGATCCGCCTGGCGCTGCCCGATGCACGGCGCGTCGGGGTGCTGTGGGGTCCAGACTCCCTGACCCAGGCGCCAGCCTTGCAGGTGGCAACCCAGGCGCGCGGCCTGCAACTGGTGGCCGGCGTGGTGGGGCCGGGCGAGCCCGCCTACCCCGCGCTGCAGAAGGTGCTGGAAGATGCCGACCTGCTGCTGGCAGTGGCCAACCCGCAGCTCTACAACAGCGCCAGCATCCAGAACATCCTGCTGTCTTCGTACCGCTCCAAAGTGCCTTTTATCGGATTCTCGCCGTCGTATGTGCAGGCCGGGGCGGTGTTTGCCGTCTACTCCACGCCGGCCATGGTTGGCCGCCAGACGGCCGTGATGGCCCGCAGCATTCTGCAGGGCCGGGGGCTGCCCGCGCTGCCTCAGTACCCGCAGGACTTCAACGTCAGCGTCAACGACCAGGTGGCCCGATCGCTGGGGCTGAAACTGGACGCCGGCCTTTTGAACGAGAGGCTGCGGCAGATGGAGCGGTCTCAGTGATGCGGCCCAGCCTTGGCAAGCTGAACCTGACGCGCTTCAGCATCCGCGCGCGCATGCTGCTGGCTGCCTTGCTGCCGGTGACGCTGGTCGCCACCGTGCTGGCGGCCGTGTTTCTGGTGGTGCGCGTGGGCGACAACGCCCAGGCGCACCAGCAGCGCGCACGGTCGCTGATTCGCCAGGTGGCCCTGGCCAGCGAATACGGCCTGTTCTCGGCCAACATTGCCAGCCTGCAAGCCATTGCCAGCGGGGTGCTGCGCGAGGCGGACGTGCGTGCGGCCGCCATTGTTGACGCGCAGGGCAGCGTGCTGGTGCGGGTTGGCAAGGCCGGCTACGCGGGCCTGCCCGAGCTGTCTGCGCAGGAGGGGCACCTGGTCGATCCAGCCACCGGCATTGACCGCCTGACCCAGCCCATTGTGGCCGCCCAGGTCAAGCTGGACGACACGCTGGAGCGCAGCGGCGCCGACCCGGCAGTCAAGCCGCAGTTGCTGGGCCATGTGGTGATGGAGTTCTCGCGCCAATCGCTGAACCGGCGCGAGCGCGACATGCTGGCCGCCGGGATCGCCATCACGCTGGGCGGTCTGCTGTTTGGCGGCGCACTGGCGGTGCTGATCGGACGCAGCGTGGTGCAGCCCATCATGCGGGTGTCGCGCATGATCCAGCGCATTGGCGATGGCGAGCTGTCGGTGCGCGATGAAGTGCGGCCCAATGATCCACTGCGCGACCTGCAGAAGGGACTGAACCAGATGGCCGAGCGGCTGGAACTGGGCCATGAGGAGATGGCGCAGCGGATCGCCACCGCCACGTCGGAGCTGCGCGAGAAAAAAGAAGAGGCTGAGGTAGCCACCCTGGCCAAGTCGCAGTTTCTGGCGGCCGCCAGCCACGACCTGCGCCAGCCCACGCACGCACTGGGCATGTTTGTGGCCCGGCTGGGCCAGTTGCCGCACGATGCGCAGACCCGGCACCTGGTGACCAACCTGGATGCGTCCGTGCGCGCCATGCAGGACCTGCTGGACGGCCTGCTCGACATCTCTAAGCTGGATGCCGGAGCAGTGCAGGTGAATTTGCATGCTGCGCCGCTGGCCCCTGTTTTTGAGCAGGTACGCCTGGCCATGCTGGATGCTGCGGCTGAGAAGGGCCTGCGCTTGCGCGTGCGCCCCACCACCGCCTGGGTGCGCAGCGACCCGGTGCTGCTGCAGCGCATCCTGCTGAATCTGGTGGCCAATGCGGTGCGCTACACAGAGCGGGGCTCGGTGCTGCTGGCGTGCCGCCCGCATGCGGGCAGCCCTGAGGCGGGCGGTGGCACGGGCGGCGCGGCGCGGATCGAGGTGTGGGACAGCGGCATTGGCATTGCACCAGAACACCAGGCCCAGGTGTTCCGGGAGTTTTACCAGGTTGGCAACGCCGAGCGTGACCGCACCCGTGGCCTGGGCCTGGGGCTGAACATTGTCGAACGCACGGCGCATCTGCTGGGACACCCTTTCACGCTGCGCTCCCGTGTCGGGCAGGGCACGCGGTTCACGCTGGAACTGCCGCTGGCCGATGCCGGCGCCGCACCCCTGGAGCCTGCGCACGCCGCGCCGGTGACCCGACTTAACGGCCTGGCCGTGATGGTGATTGAGGACGATGCGTTGGCAGCCGAAGGCCTGGTCGGGCTGCTGGCGTCATGGGGCTGCACGGTCACTGCGGCTGACGGGCAACAGCAGGCGCTGGCGCAGATGGCGCAAACCGGCGTGCCAGACGTCATCATCAGCGACTACCGGCTGCGCGGTGATGACAACGGCATTGCTGTCGTCAACGCGTTGTGCATGGCGGCAGGCCATAGCATTTCGGCCTGCCTGATGAGTGGCGACACGGACCCGGCGCTCATCACCCAGGCCAGGCAGGCTGGCCTGACCCTGCTGCACAAGCCAGTGCGCCCGGCCAAGCTGCGCAGCTTGCTGCGCAGCCTGACAACCCATGAGTCACTGCGGGAGCGGCGCCAGGGCCAGAGCCGGGCTTGATCAGCGGTTCGCAGCAGGCTGGCCAGGCGCGCTTGACGCATAGCCCCAACGCGCTGCCGCCAAAACCGCCTGGGTGCGCGTCTGCACGCCGAGCGCGCGCATGAGCCCGCCAAGGTGGTCTTTCACCGTGTCCACCGACAGCCCCATGCGCTGGCTGATTTCGCGGTTGGAAAGCCCGTCCAGCAGGTGCTGCAGCACGTCAACCTGGCGCGCCGTGAGTGGGGGCGGCGCGATGACCGACGGCGCCTGGCCGTTGAGTTGCAGTGGACCTTTTGATAGGTTTGACAGGTTTGACGGGTCGGACGCGCCCGGCCTATCGGCCAGGTCCACAAACGCGGCAGACGGCGGGTAAATGTCGCCGTTGAGCACCATCCGCAGCGCCACCAGCAGCTCTTCGCTCATGCTGGCCTTTGTCATGTAGCCGGCCGCGCCTTTGGCCATCACCTGCTTCATGATCTGCGGGTTGGCCGAGCCCGACAGCACGAACACCGGCAGCTCCGGGTGGCTTTGCCGCAGCACGCCCAGCGCGGTGAGCCCGTCCATGTCGGGCAGGTGGTAGTCCAGGAGCACCAGGTCAAGGTCAGAGTGCGCGTCGGCATGCGCAAATGCGCGGGCGCAGGTTGGGGCGTCCAGCACCTCCACGGCCTCGTCCAGGCCCTTCAGCACCTGGCGCAATCCCTCGCGCACCAGGGCGTGGTCGTCAACGATGAGGATTTTCAAAAGTTGCGCCTGATTGACAAGTCACCGGCCACTCAAATGCACGAAAAAGAGCGCGCTCAAACGCAGCGCGCGCCGTCCACCTCAATGCACACGCCGCTGATGAACGCAGCCTCGTCGCTGGCCAGGTACAGGGCGGCGTTGGCCACATCCAGCGCGGTTGAAAAGCGCCCCAGCGGAATGGTCGCGCGGAACTTGGCCTTGCGCTCTTCGTCCACTGGCCCGCCGGCAAAAGAGGCCGACAGGCCGGTGTCTGGGTTGAAGACGGGGTTGATGCAGTTCACGCGGATGTTGTCGGGCCCCAGCTCGGCTGCCAGTGACTTGCTTGTGGTGATGGCCGCACCCTTGGAGCCGTTGTACCAGGTCAGGCCCGGGCGCGGGCGCACGCCGGCGGTGGACGCGATGTTGATGAACGCACCGCCGCCGTTGGCCCGGAATACCGGCACCGCGTGGATCGTGGCCAGGTAAATGCTTTTCACGTTGACGGCATAGCACTTGTCAAACTCGTCCTCGGGCACTTCCAACGCCGGGCGGTTGCGGTGCGTCCAGCCTGCGTTGTTGACCATCACGTCCAGCTTGCCGTGGCGCTGCACGGCGGCTGCCACCAGGGCCTTCACGTCGGCAGACTGCGTCACGTCGGCGGCAAAAAAGGACGCTATGCCACCGGCAGCCATGATTTGCGCCACCACGTTTTCGCCCATTGCGGCATTGACGTCATTGACGATGACGCTGGCGCCTTCTTCAGCCAGCCGCTTGGCGATGCCTTCGCCAATGCCGCCGCCCGAGCCGGTGACGATGATGGATTTGTTTTTGAGGCGCATGTGGTTCTCCGTTTGTATAAAATGCCGAACACTATAAAAAAAGAAGCTAACTATGCATGTAGGACAAGGGCTACAGGCCTATTTTATGTATATTTTGCGACAAATTCGGCCAATCAACAGGCGCAGGCTGTGCGGAACAGGGTTGCGCCTGTCCCATCGCTGGCGCTAGCGCAACGGCCCGGGCTCGGTCGGTGCAAAGCCCGAGGGAATGTTGTCCAGGCTGGAGGGTGGCAGGTCAAACTTTGGTTTGGGCGGCGGCGCCACTGCTGCCGCCCCCGCATCTGGCGCCAACGCAGGCCGGCTCAACGCTGGCTGCGGCTGCGCCAACGGCGCGATGGCGTCCTGCGACCAGAACATCGGCTCGGGCATGTGGGTGTAAGGGCAGCCAGACTGCGGCGGAAAACGCCACGAGACCACGTAATTTGAATGGTCGACTGCGGGCTCAAAGCGGTCCAGTGCCTGCATTAACTGCTGCTGCAACGCCGGTGCAAAGTGCACCAGGGCGTCATTCCATTTCATGACAATCAAATGAACGAACAGCGGCTCGCCGGCGGCAGGTGCCAGCTTGGCATCAGGAGCAGCAATGTTGCCAGCGCCGTTTTGGGTACGGCGTGGCAGCACCGTCACCTCGTAGCCAATCCAGCTCGAAGGGATGCCATGCTGGCGCAAGGTGTCCTTGAGCACCACCCGGACCAGCTCGCGCTGGACATCGGAGTGCTGCTGGGTGTTGGCAAATGGGGCCGGTGGTGTGGACAGGCGTTTGGACTCCTGCGGGCGTGCACGTTGTGCCGGGCCCAAGCCCAAAAACCGGAAGAGGGTGTTTTTCATCGTGGTCTCCTGCTGCTTGCTATTGTTTATTTTTGCAACTGTGATGCTACCCTCAACGCTAGCCGTGCCGGATGGCCACCGTCTTCAACGTGGTGAACCCATACATCGCTTCAAACCCTTTTTCGCGCCCATACCCGCTTGATTTGACGCCGCCAAACGGCAGCTCCACGCCGCCGCCCGCGCCGTAATTGTTGATAAACACCTGGCCGCTTTTCACGCGCTTTGCCATGCGGAACTGGCGCGCACCGTCACGCGTCCAGATGCCTGCGACCAGACCAAACTGCGTGGCGTTGGCCAGCGCAACGGCTCCGTCTTCGTCCTTGAAGGGCATGGCGCACAGCACCGGGCCAAACACTTCCTCCTGCGCCAGGCGGTGCGTGGCAGGCACGTCACGCAGCAGCGTTGGCACCTGGTAATAACCGGTTTCGGGCGCTTCATCAACGATCTGGCCCTGCGCCACCATGGGAATGTGCGCCACCTGCGCGTCGCTTAAAAAATCCCACACGCGCTGCTGCTGGCTTTGGCGGATGAGCGGGCCCACGTCAAGGTCCATCGCCGCCGGGCCGACTCGCAGGCCCTCAAAAGCGCTGCCCAGACGCGCGAGCAGCGGCTCGTAAATGGCCTGCTCGATCAGCACCCGTGAGCCCGCCGAGCAGGTCTGCCCGGCGTTTTGCACGATGGCGTTGATGACGGCGGGAACGGCCGCGTCCAGATCGGCATCGGCAAAAATGATCTGCGGGCTCTTGCCGCCCAGTTCCAGCGTCACCGGGCAATGCCGCTCGGCGGCAACCTGCTGGATCAGCGTGCCCACCTTGGGGCTGCCGGTGAAGCTGATGTGGTCAATGCCTGGGTGGCGGGCCAGCGCGTCGCCTACCTCATGGCCCAAGCCGGTGACGATGTTGATGGCGCCCGCCGGGAAACCCACCTCAGCGGCCAGCTGTGCCACGCGGATCAGCGACAGGCAGGCGTCTTCGGCTGGCTTGACCACGCACACATTGCCTGCTGCCAGCGCGCCGCCCACGCTGCGCCCGAAAATCTGCATTGGGTAGTTCCACGGAATGATGTGGCCGGTGACGCCATGCGGCTCGCGCCAGGTGAGCACGCTGTAGCCGTCCAGATAGGGAATTGTCTCGCCATGGAACTTGTCGCACGCCCCGGCGTAAAACTCAAAGTAGCGCGCCAGCGCGGCGGCGTCGGCACGGGCCTGCTTGGTGGGCTTGCCGCAGTCGCGCTGCTCGATCATTGCCAGCTCTTCGGCGTGCTCGGCCACCGCCATGCTCAGGCGCATCAGCAAGCGGCCGCGCTCTGCAGCGCTCAACTTGCCCCACACGGCATCCAGGCATTGACGCGCGGCATGCACCGCCACGTCAATGTCAGCCGCATTGGAGCGCTGAATCTCGTCAAAAGGGTGACCATCCGACGGGTCCACCATCGGGATGGTGCGCCCGGACGACGACGGCTGGGAGGCGTTGGCGATGAAGTTGAGTTGCATGATCAGAGTACGCGGGTTGGGTTGCGTCAAGCAGTG
>JANYJD010000317.1 GCA_025358555.1 Rhodoferax sp. | reverse complement strand
GTCTCTTTCATCACGTCATCCCAATTGGTCAGCACCAGCTTGATCGGGTCCAGCACGGCCATGGCGCGCGGGGCACTCAGGTCCAGCGTCTCGCGCAGGCAGCCTTCCAGCGTGGCGTAGTCAATCCAGCTGTCGCTCTTGGTCACGCCAATGCGTTCGGCAAACAGTTGCAAAGCCTCGGGGGTGTAGCCGCGGCGGCGCAGTCCGACTATTGTTGGCATGCTGCCCGCCACGTGATCCACACGATCCGCCACGAAGTAGCCGTGGCGCTCGAACTGAAACTTGTCATCCGCCTTTGCTGTTGCCAATGAAGGCTCAACGAATGCGGTGATGACCTTCAGGCTGTTTGGGTTCAGGCTGTCAATAAAGTCCTTGCCTCCCGCATCGGGCTGCGCGTCCAAAAATAGGCGGTCGTACATGCGGACTTCGGCGGGTAGGCCATCAGCCACTGCCACCCAGGTAATGACGCCTTTGACCTTGACGGCGTCGCTGCCGGGTGTGCCGCTTTTGGTGTCTTTTATGAGTGTAGCCCTTATCCCCGTTACATAACCAGCTTCATCTTTAATAGCGCCAGTGCATTCGATGACGTGGCCGTATTTGAGGCGCACTCTGTTGCCTGGGAACAACCGGAAGAAGCCTTTGGGCGGTGTTTCTTCAAAGTCGCTGCGCTCGATCCACACCTCTTTGCCCATTTGGAAGTGGCGCTTGCCCAGCTCGGCGTGGTGGGGGTGGATGGGGGCGGAGCAGTCGTCCAGGTACTCACCGTCCACCGGGGACCGGCCGGTCTCTTTCATCACGTCATCCCAGTTGGTCAGCACCAGCTTGATCGGGTCCAGCACGGCCATGGCGCGCGGGGCACTCACGTCCAGCGTCTCGCGCAGACAGCCTTCCAGCGTGGCGTAGTCAATCCAGCTGTCGCTTTTGGTCACGCCAATGCGCTCGGCAAACAATTGCAAAGCCTCGGGTGTGTAGCCACGGCGGCGCAGGCCGACTATTGTTGGCATGCGGGGGTCGTCCCAGCCGCTCACTTTGTGGTCGTACACCAGTTGCGCGAGTTTGCGTTTGCTGGTGATGACGTAGGTGAGGTTGAGGCGCGCAAACTCGTATTGCCGCGGCGGCGGGGCGCTCAGCAGGCCGCCGATGGTGCGGCCATCGGGCAGGGTGGCGCGCTCAGCCAGGCGCTGCAGCAGCCAGTCGTAAAACGGGCGCTGGTCTTCAAACTCCAGCGTGCACAGGCTGTGGGTGATCTGCTCCAGCGCGTCCTCAATTGGATGCGCAAAGGTGTACATGGGGTAGATGCACCAGGCATCGCCCGTGTTGTGGTGCGTGGCACGGCGGATGCGGTAGATGGCGGGGTCCCGCAGGTTGATGTTGGGGCTGGCCATGTCGATCTTGGCGCGCAGCACCATGCTGCCGTCTTCGTGCTCACCCGCGCGCATCTCCCGGAACCGCACCAGGTTTTCAGCCGGTGTGCGGGCTCGATAAGGGCTGTTCACGCCGGGCTTGCCAAAATCGCCCCGGTTGGTGCGCATTTGCTCCACGGTTTGCTCGTCCACATAGGCCAGCCCGGCCTCGATCAGATATTCCGCCGCGCGGTACATGAAGCCAAAATAGTCGCTGGCCTGGTACAGGTGCGTGGTCCAGTCAAACCCGAGCCAGTGCACGGTGTCGGTGATGCCGTCCACAAACTCCTGGGTTTCCTTCTCGGGGTTGGTGTCGTCAAAACGCAGGTGGCACACGCCGCCGTAGTCGCGCGCCAGGCCAAAGTTGATGCAGATGCTTTTGGCGTGGCCGATGTGCAGGTATCCATTGGGCTCTGGCGGGAAGCGGGTTCTGATTTTGGCGGGGTCTGGCTGGCCCAGAGCATGGTGTGCGGCGTCACCCGGGGTGCCTGCCCATTGACGGCTGGCGTAGTTGCCTTTTTCCAGATCAGACTCGATGATCTGGCGCAGGAAGTTGCTGGGCTTACCAGAGATGGAGGCGGCGTCGTGTGCCGCTGTGGCGGCTTTGGGTTTGGTGGGGTTGGCTGGGGTGGATGAGCTCATGCACTGATTTTAGGCGGCACCCGTTCAACCGTGATGCCAGCCCGTCAGCTGCACCAGCCGCTCCAGCGCAAATGCGCCCAATACCGAGTTGCCTTTGGCGTCCAGCTCGGGCGACCACACGCTGATGGTGCCCCGGCCCGGTGCAATGGCCACGATGCCGCCGCCCACGCCGGTTTTGACCGGCAGGCCAATGCGGTACGCAAAGTCGCCCGCC
>JANYJD010000316.1 GCA_025358555.1 Rhodoferax sp. | reverse complement strand
CCGGGCGCTAGTGTAGTGTTGCATTCTTGATGGCACAAATAAAACGGATGGATTTTTGGTCAGGGCAAGGCGCAAACCACAGCGATACCAGTGGGTCTCGCGCGGATTTGCAACGCCGCCATGGCCGAAAAGGCACCGTTTTATGTGCCAGACAGAGTGCAACACTGCACTAGCACAGGCATTGGCTTACAGCGTGTTGTCAGATTAAAATTGTGCTACAAATTGCGACACGATCTCCGGCATCTGGCCGGCCTACCCTGCACCACATGCAAGCGCCATTTCGACAACTCGGGCGACATCTTGGGCTACACGTCCGGCTGCATTTAGGGCCGATTTTTTTCATTGCCCTGTGCCTGTGCGCCCTGTCCGCGCACGCCAAACGCATTGCGCTGGTGATGGGCAACGACAATTACCAGCACGTTGCCAAACTGCAAAAGGCAGGCAATGACGCTGTGGCCATGGCCACCGAGTTGCGCGCGGCCGGCTTTGAGGTGGTGCTGCACAAAGACCTCAATTACCGCGCCATGGTCAAGGCGATGGAGTCGCTCTACAACAGCGTTTCGGGGGGCGACGAGGTGGTGGTGTTCTTCGCCGGGCACGGCGTGCAAATCAAGAATGGCAGCTTCCTGCTGCCCACCGACATTGAGGCCAACAGTGAATCCGAGGTCGAGAAAACCTCCTATGGCCTGAACGACATGATGGACCACCTGAGCCAGGCCAAGGCCTCTTTCAGCCTGGTCTTGCTGGACGCCTGCCGCGACAACCCCCTCAAGTCAAAAGGCCGCAACGTCAGCACGGGCCGTGGACTGAACCCGCCAGACCCGCCCAAAGGCCAGATGGTGGTGTACTCCGCCAGCCGCGGGCAGCAGGCACTGGACCGGCTGAGCGACGCCGACAACCACCCCAACAGCGTCTTCACCCGTGAATTCATCGCCCGCATGCGCAAGCCGGGGCTGCGTCTGGAGGACCTGGTGCGGGAGATCCAGGATTCGGTGGAGCGGCTTGCGCGCAGCGTAAGCCACGAGCAGCGTCCTGCGATGTACAACGAAGCCCGCGGCAACTTCTACTTCTTCGGACCGGCCACGGCGGCGGCATCCACCCCGTCTGGCAATTCAGCCGGCGACGAAGCGCTGCGTGAAGACCGTTTCTGGGAAGACACCAAGTCCGCTGGCAACCGCGACGGCTTTGAAGCCTATCTGGACCAATACCCAAAAGGGCGCTACGCCAACCTGGCGCGAGCCAATATCAACCGGCTGGCGGCAGTGGGTGCGCAGCCAGGCGCCGCAACGGCCCGCCCGGTATCGACTACAGCCCTTGCCCAGCCATCCGCACAGGCTGCTGCCCAATCTGCCGCATCAGCCAACCCGGCGAACATTGCGGTTGCCGCGCTGCGGCCCGCTGTCAAAGCAATGACCCTACTCAACATGCCCAATGGCGACAAATACGAAGGTGAAGCCATTGGCGTCATCCGCACCGGCAGGGGTGTCTATACCTTTGCCAACGGCGACCGGTACGAAGGCGAGTTGCTCGACAATTTTTCGCACGGCAAGGGCACCCAGACCTACGCCAACGGCGACGTGTACACCGGCGACTTTGTGCGCAGCGTGAGCACGGGCCAAGGCAGCTACCGCTACGCCAATGGCGACCGGTATGACGGCGGCTTTCTCAACAACTTCCTGCACGGCAAGGGCCTGCAGACTTTCAAGTCCGGGGACACTTACGAAGGTGAGTTTGAAAACGGAAAAAAGCAGGGGCTTGGCATCTACCGTTTTGCCAATGGCGACAGGTTTGAAGGCACCTTTATTGACAACCTGTTCAACGGGCGCGGCTTGATGGTTTTTGCCAACGGCGACCGCTACGAAGGTGATTTTTTCAACAACACCAAAAACGGCAAGGGTGTCCATTTCTTTGCCAGCAAGGACCGCTATGAGGGCACGTTCCAGGGCGGCATGCAGGCGGGCGCCGGAACGCATTTCTATGCCAGCGGCGACAAATTCGTCGGGCAGTTTGCCAATGGCGTGCGCCACGGCAAAGGGGTGTACACCTTCGCCAACGGGCTGATCCGCCAGCAGGAGTTTGACAACGGGGTGGAGAAGGCCAATTGAGCTTTTTGCCCTGCGAATGTCAGTGAGCCTTGTCCCAGTTTGGCCCCACACCCACCTCCGCCAGCAGCGGCACCTTCAAATCAGCCACACCGGCCATCAAGCGCGGGATCTCAATTTTCACCCAATCTACTTCTGACTGCGGTACCTCAAACACCAGCTCGTCATGCACCTGCATGATCATCTTGGTGGCGCGTTTTTCAGCATCCAGCACCTGCTGCACCTTCACCATGCTGAGCTTGATGAGGTCAGCCGCCGTGCCCTGCATGGGCGCGTTGATGGCGGCGCGCTCGGCTGCGCTGCGGCGCGGTCCGTTGGGGGAATTGATCTCGGGCAGGTACAGGCGGCGCCCCAGAACGGTTTCAACATAGCTCTTGCTTTTGGCAGACAGCCGGGTCTCATCCATGTACTGCTTCACACCGGGGTAGCGCTGGAAGTAGCGCTCAATGTAGTTTTTGGCAGCCGTGTTGTCGATGCTCAAGGCCCGGGCGAGACCATAGGCGCTCATGCCGTAGATCAACCCGAAGTTGATGGTTTTTGCATAGCGGCGCTGCTCGCTGCTCACCTGGTCCGCCGCCACGCTGAACACCTCGGCGGCCGTGGCGCGGTGCACATCCAGGCCCGACGTAAACGCGCGCAACAGCGATTCATCGCCGCTGATGTGCGCCATGATGCGCAGCTCTATCTGGCTGTAATCGGCACTGGCAATCACGCAGCCGGGCGCGGCCACAAAGGCCTCGCGCACGCGGCGGCCCTCGGCCGTGCGGATGGGGATGTTTTGCAGGTTGGGGTCGTTGCTGCTCAGGCGTCCTGTCACGGCCACGGCCTGCGCGTAATGGGTATGCACGCGGCCGGTGCGCGGCAGCGCCAGCTGGGCCAGCTTGTCGGTGTAGGTGCCTTTGAGTTTGGCCAGGCCGCGGTGTTCCAGAATCTTGGCCGGCAGGGGGAAATCTTCGGCCAGTTTCTCCAGCACTTCTTCATCGGTGCTGGGCGCGTCGGTCGCAGTTTTTTTAACCACGGGCAGCCCGAGCTTGGTGAAGAAAATCTCGCCAATCTGCTTGGGGCTGGAGAGGTTGAACGGCTGCCCGGCCAGTTCGTGCGCCTGCACCTCCAGCTGCATCATGCGCTGGCCCAGCTCATGGCTTTGCGTGGCCAGCATGGGGGCATCAATCAGCACGCCATTGCGCTCAATGCGGTACAGCGCTTCGCTGCTGGCCATCTCAAGCTCGTACACGGCGCGCAGCTTGTCATTAGCCTGCAATTGCGGCCACAGCGCCAGGTGCACATCCAGCGTCTGGTCTGAGTCTTCGCACGAGTACTCGGCCGCTTTGGTGATATCAACCTGATTGAACTTGATCTGGTGCACGCCCTTGCCGCACAGGTCTTCATAGCTGATGCCATTGCGCCCCAAGTGGCGCAGCGCCAGGCTGGCCAGGCCGTGCGGTTTGTGCACTTCCAGCACGTAACTTTGCAGCATGGTGTCGTGCGCGTAACCTTGCACCTCGATGCCATGGTTGGCGAACACGTGGCGGTCGTACTTGACGTGCTGGCCCAGCTTCAGCTTGGTGCCGTCTTCCAGCCA
>JANYJD010000246.1 GCA_025358555.1 Rhodoferax sp. | reverse complement strand
GGTCGGCCAGGGCCTGCGTGGCGCTGGCGCACCATTTGTCCAGTTCCGCCGGGTAGATGCCCTGCTCGCGGCACCAGGCGCTTTTGCCGCTTACCGGCAGTGCTGCGGTGGTGAGCAACGCCTCAAGCCGCGCCGCCGCAGTCCAGGCCCGCCCTCGGGCGGGCGTGGACTGCACTTCTTCACGCCAGCGCTGCAACGTTGCTGCGCCGATACCAGTCTCTTGGGCCACTATCTGCGGCGCCGCGCTTTCAGGCGGCAACAACCGTGCGACTGCCCGGTCTTTGAATGTTTGTCCGTATCGTGCCAGTTCTGTCCTTCTTCGCCGCCCCCAGGTTTTTGGTTCTATCGAGGCGACGAGTATTGTGACGCGGGGCATTGATCTCGTTTTCGTATCAATGAACGCAAAATGTTAAGACTTAATTTGTTGTGCCCAGCCAATGAGTTGACCCATAAATTCAACTACAGCAGGTGAAGTAGCAGCCACGTTTGAAAGCAAATACACATCAGCATTTAGGCTGGGCTGGCCGGCCGGGAATCGACTCAGGCCCGCAATATGCAAACCGTCGGCACGCAATTTGGCCAAAGAAAGTGGCACCAAGGCGACACCCAAACCAGCGGCTACCAGGTTTAAAACGGCAGGCAGCTCAACAACTTGTTGAACGATGCGAGGCGTAAAGCCTTGGCGGACACAGGCTTCAAACTGCTTGGCGGCAAAGGGGGATGAGTCCAAACGCAGAGACACAAAATTCTCATCCGCCAAATCGCGTAATGTCAACTTTTCGCGCGCTGCCAGCTTACAGCCCAAAGGCATTGCCACAACGACAGGGTCTCGCCAAAGTGGTTGCACCTCAATCGTGGGATCGTTATTGCCTGTATCCATCGCACTGCGAGACACACACAAGTCAAGCCGTCCTTCTTTCAAAGCAGTCAACTGCTCGCTGGGCGTCATCTCTTGCAACACAACATCTAGCGCGGGTCTGAGCAATCGAAACCGGGCAATGAATTGAGGAAAAGGGCCAAAAAAATGCGAGCCTGTCAGCCCCACCCGCACCCGGCCTTCTAAACCAGCCGCGACTCGTTTGACGTGCTGGCTCGCTTCATTCAAGCGTGCCAGCACGGCCATTGCGTGCGGTAAAAATGCCTTTCCTGCTTCGCTCAGCTGAACACTGCGGCTGGTGCGATCAAACAGGCGCGCACCCAGTTCGGTCTCCAGGCTGGCGATCTGAAAGCTCAATGGTGGCTGGGACACATGCAGTTTTTGAGCTGCACGGGTAAAGCTCAGTTCTTCACTCACGGCCACAAAGTATTTGATTTGACGCAGTTCCATGGTTTTCTTTATTCATCTCGTTTTTATATAAATCTATCTTGAATATGTATTTGCAAGTATCAATCAAAACGCCAAGAATACAGATTCATCAAATACAAATCATGTCTGCAATTCAAATACCCAAATCAAACTACCGTATTGGCCTGATCGTGCCAAGCTCCAACACAACCATGGAAACCGAAATTCCGGCCATGCTGCGCGCTCGCGAATCAGTGCTGCCGGAGCGGTTTACCTTTCATTCCAGCCGCATGCGCATGAAGTCCGTCACCGCTGAAGAGCTGGCTGCCATGGACCGCGACTCTGACCGCTGCGCACTGGAGCTGTCTGATGCGCGCATGGATGCCATGGGTTACGCATGCCTGGTCGCCATCATGAGCATGGGCAAAGGCTATCACCGCGTGTCGCAGCGCCGTTTGCATGACGTGACCGTCGCCAATGGCGCGCCTACTCCCGTCATTACCAGTGCTGGCGCCCTGGTTGACGGCCTGCAAGTCATGGGTGCCAGGCGAGTGTCCATCATTGCGCCTTATATGAAGCCACTGACAAAAATGGTGATTGACTACATCGAGAACGAAGGCATTGAGGTGGTTGACAGCATTTCGCTGGAAATTCATGACAATCTGGCCGTGGGTGCACGCGACCCCAAGGCACCTGCGGAACTGTGGAAGCAACTGAACGTCAAAGGGGTGGACGCCATTGTTGCGTCAGCCTGCGTTCAAATGCCATCGCTTGCGTCGGTATCATTGATTGAAGCGGCCAGCGGCTTGCCGGTGGTTTCCAGTTCGGTGTGCACCACTTACGCCTTGCTGAAAAGCCTGGGGCTCAAGCGTGAGTTGCCGGGTGCAGGTGCCTTGCTTTCAGGCCGCTATTAATTTTTATATTGGAGACCTGTTCATGACACAAAAATCAACCCTGTTTCGCATGTTCAGCGCCCTCACATTGGCCGCAGCTGCGCTTGCCGCACCAGCCATGGTGCTGGCGCAAAGTTACCCTACCAAGCCGATCACCTTGGTGGTGCCCAATCCACCGGGTGGTTTTGTGGATGCGTCGGCGCGCATTTTGTCAGACTCGCTGGCCAAGGTGGCAGCGCAGCCCGTGGTGGTGGACAACAAGGGCGGGGGCAGCGGCAACGTGGCCTATGGCTTTGTGGCGCGCGCCACGCCGGATGGCTACACCTTGCTCAATTCGTATTCCGCGTACCACGTGGGCAATCCCAACCTCAGCCCCAAGCTGCCGTGGGCGCAAAAAGACTTCGTGCCGGTGGCGCTCATCACCGTGGCCACCAACGTCATCACGGTGCATCCGTCCGTGCCTGCCAACAACCTGGGCGAGTTCATTGCCTACCTCAAAAAGAACCCCGGCAAGCTCAGCTACGCCAGCCAGGGCAATGGCTCACTATCGCACATCGGCACCGAGATGTTCAAGCTGCAAACCGGCACCAGCATGGTCCATATCCCCTACCGTGGCTCCGGCCCGGCCCTGCAGGACGTGCTGTCGGGCCAGGTGCAGGTGTTTATCACCACGCCGCCGTCCGTCATGGGGCAAGTGCAGGTGGCCAAGCTCAAAGGGCTGGCCGTGGCGGGCAAAGCACGGCATCCCGGCATGCCCAGCGTGCCCACCACCGCTGAAGCCGGCCTCAAGGGTTTTGAGCTGGAAGCCTGGGTTGGCATCTTTGCGCCTGCGGGCACGCCGCCAGACGTGGTGGCCAAGCTCAGTGGCCTGATCAAATCGGCGCTCGAATTGCCAGAGACCAAAACCCGTGCGGATGCTGCAGGGGTTGAGTTGCGCTACCAGGCGCCCACAGCCCTTGAAGCCCTGGTGAAGAAAGATACCGAGTTCTGGGCCAAGACGATCAAGGCGGCGGGCATCATCGCTGACTAGGCCGAAGTGCCGTCGCCACTGGAATCACGACAACGCCGTCACAAGAATTATTTCCTAAACACCACAACCCGAAGGAGACAGACATGCCCCGCTACACCCTCAAAGTCAACGGCAAACCGCAGGCGGTGAACGTTGACGCGGATACCCCGCTGCTCTACGTCCTGCGCGACGACCTGGCGTTGAACGGCCCCAAGTTTGGCTGCGGCCTTGGCCAATGCGGTGCCTGCACGGTGCACGTGGACGGCGTGGCTACACGCTCATGCCTGTTGCCGGTCAGCACGCTTGCGGGCAAGGCCATCACCACGCTGGAAGGACTGGGCAGCACAGGCAAACCCGCCAAACTGCAGCAGGCTTTTATTGACGAGCAGGCGGTGCAATGCGGCTACTGCGTCAACGGCATGATCATGACGTCTGCAGCCTTGCTGGCTGTCAACCCGAAGCCCAGCGATGCCCAGATCAAGGACGCGCTGGCGGGCAACCTGTGCCGCTGTGGCACCCATCAACGCATCTGCGCCGCCGTCAAACGCGCGGCCATGGCATAAAAAAGGGGAGCACGGATCATGAAACACGCAATCACCTTCCCAAGCAACCTGAACGGCCAGCAGCCACATCAGCAACCAACCCCGCAGGCAGACCACCTCATGCACCGCCGCACGCTGCTCAAAGCCGGTGCAGGCGCGCTGGTGGTCGGCTTCAGCGCAGCCAGCACACTGGCGCACGCCGCAGCGCCCACATCCGCGCCCGCGCTGCGCCCAGCCAAGGCCGTAGCCAATCACCTGGTCGATTCCTTCGTGAGCATCGAGCCCGGTGGCAAGGTCACCATCTATGTTGGCAAGGTCGATCTCGGCACCGGCACCAAAACCGCCATGGCGCAAATGGCCGCCGATGAGCTTGACGTGGCTTTTGAGCAGATCGAGATGGTCATGGGCGACACCGCCACCACGCCCGACCAATGGATCACCGGAGCCAACCTCACCATCGCCCAGGGTGGCGGCGAGCTGCGCAAGGCCTGCGCCACGGCGCGTGCGGCACTGCTGGCACGGGCGTCAACCCGGCTGGGCGTGCCCGCCGCTGATCTGTCTGTCAACAAAGGCATCGTCAGCGTGACATCAGACGCCGCCAAATCGGTCAGCTACAGCGATCTGGTGCAAGGTGCCAGCAGCGCCGACTTGAAGGTCGATGGCAAAGCAGCCATCAAGTCGGCATCAAGCTACCGCGTGGTCGGCAAATCAATCCCGCGCGTGGACATTCCCGCCAAAGTCACTGGTGAATTTGTCTATGCGCATGACGTGCGCCTGCCCGGCATGCTGCATGCCCGCATGGTGCGTGCCGACGAGTTGGGTGCGCGTCTCGAAGCCGTGGACGATAGCGCCGCGCGTAAAGTCACCGGCTTTGTGCAAACCGTGCGCCGGGGCGATTTTGTGGCCGTGGTGGCCAAGAGCGAGTGGGGTGCCATCAAAGCCGCGCGTGCGCTCAAATTGACGTGGTCTGCTGGCACCGGCCTGCCCGACAAAGCCACCGTGTTCGACTACTGGCGCAAGCAGCCCATTGCCAAGGAAGAGGCAACGCAAAAAGTGGGTGATGCGCCCGCCGCTCTGGCCGCAAGTGTCAGGCGCGTCAAGGCCAGCTATGAGTTTGCAGTGCAGACGCACGCCTCCATCGGGCCGTCCTGCGCGGTGGCAGATTTTGCCGATGGCAAGCTGACGGTGTGGTCGCCATCGCAAGCCACCCACTCGATGCAGAGTGAGCTGGCCAGCGTGACCGGTGTGCCTGTGGAAAAAGTTCGCCTGCTTTACGTCGATGGCTCCGGCTGTTATGGCCGCAACGGGCACGAAGACGCCACGGCAGATGCCGCGCTGATTGCGTCCCTGATTGGCAAGCCGGTGCGCGTGCAATGGATGCGCGCTGACGAGACCGCGCGTGCGCCCAAGAGCCCACCACGCGCGATTGACCTGGAGGCTGGGTTTGATGCCGACGGCAATCTGGTCGCCTGGTCGGGCGACTTCCACATAGCGCTGAACCACATTGTGGCCTTCAAGCCGCTGGATTTTCCGCTCTTGGCCGCCACCGATGTGGGCATGCCCAAGCCTGGCAACTGGGTAGGTTTTCTGTTCCAGAACGCTGGCGCACCGTATGCCGTGCCCAATATCCGCGTCAACACACGCCATGTGGCAAAAGCGTTCTTCCGCTCGGCGCACCTGCGCAGCCCGGGCCGCATTGAAAACACCTTTGCCAATGAATCCTTCATGGACGAGCTGGCCGTGAGCGCCAAAGCCGATCCGGCGGAATTTCGCCTCAAGCACATCAAGGACCCGCGCGCCGTGGCGGTCATGCAAGCCGCCATGAAGCGCGCCAACTGGCAAAGCCGTGCGGGTGTCAACGCCGCGCCAGGCAATGCCAACGCCGACATCGCCAGGGGGCGGGGCATCGCTTACGTGCGCTACAACAACACCACCACCTA
Source organism: Rhodoferax sp. (assembly GCA_025358555.1). Taxonomy (GTDB): domain Bacteria; phylum Pseudomonadota; class Gammaproteobacteria; order Burkholderiales; family Burkholderiaceae_C; genus JANYCG01. Next base: position 11,826 of record JANYJD010000246.1, on the reverse strand, counting down.
CGTAGCCGCCGTTGCCGAGGTTGAAGTCAACCGCAAAACCGGCGCGGTGCGGGTGGCGCGCGTCTGTGTAGGCCATGATTGCGGCCAGATCATCAACCCCGACGGCCTGGCCAACCAGATTGAAGGCGGCGTGATCCAGACCGTCAGCCGCACGCTGATGGAGCAGGTGCAGTGGGATGCCACCAAGGTCACCAGCGTCGATTGGGCCACCTACCCCATCCTGCGCTTCCCCGACGTGCCACGGGTGGAGGTGGACATGATCAACACCCCCGGCGATGTGTCCTGGGGCGCGGGCGAGCCCACCGCCACGGCCATTCCCGCTGCCATTGGCAATGCGATCTTTGATGCCACGGGCGCGCGGCTGCGCTCGATCCCGTTCACGCCGGACAAGGTGAAGGCGGCGCTGTCCGCAGTACCTGCGGTGGCCAATACAGCCTAGGGGGCAGCAGACCGGCTGGCGTTTGAGGCGCTGGTCGGCTTTGCGATACTTGCAGTCATGCAACTGCAAGACATCCTCTATTCCCAAGGCTTTGGCACACGCCGTGTGTGTGCGGGGTTGATCCAGCAGGGTTTTGTCCAGGTTTACCCGTCAAATGAGGCTCTAGCCCTCGTCCAGTATACACAATCAGCTACTGAATTAGTAGCATACGGCCTGCGCTTCAAAGTGCAGGGTGTGGACTGGCCGTACCATGAAAAAGCGTACCTGATGCTGCACAAACCGGCCGGTACCGAGTGTTCGCAAAAGCCGTCAACCTACCCCAGCATCTACACGCTGCTGCCGTCGCCGTTGCGCTTGCGCCCGCAAAAAGGCGCGGTGCAGGGCGTGCAGGCTGTGGGTCGGCTCGACCAGGACACGACTGGCCTGCTGCTGCTCACCGACGACGGCAAATTCATCCACCGCATGAGTTCGCCGCGCCACCACGTGCCCAAGGTCTACGAGGTGACGGTCAAGCACCCGCTGGATACGCAACAGGTGCAAAAACTGCTGGATGGCGTGGTGCTGGATGATGACCCCAAGCCAGTGCGCGCCGCCGCCTGCGAAGCCGTAAGCCACCACCATCTGCGCCTGACCTTGACCGAAGGCAAATACCACCAGGTCAAGCGCATGCTGGCCGCCGTCAGCAACCGGGTGGAAGGCCTGCACCGCTCGCAGATTGGTGGCTTGAAGCTGCCGCCTGACCTGGCACCAGGGCAGTGGCGCTGGCTGAGCGAGGCGGATTTGGCCAGCATTGCGGGCTGATTGAAATCAGCCGATATCCGCCAAAAATTCCGCGATCAGCCGTGTCGTCAACTCAGGTTGATCCCGATGCGGTGAATGACCACATTGCTCTAATTTATGTAGCTGGTTATGCACGTCAGATGGGGGCTTCAGCTTGTTTTTACCGTCAAAAACAGGAATTTCCTCAATTTGGCGCATGGTCCCATACGCATCGTCCAGGCCCTGCATGGCCAACAGCGGTGCGGTGATGGTGCGGCAGTTGTCGCGAATGTCAAAGCTTCGGAACGCGTCCGACAGCCACACGTCATTCCACTGCCAAAAGGCGCAGTCCACATCGGCGTGAAAGCGCGCCAGCCGCTGGCGCAAATCGCCCGTCTCAAAGGCAGTGCGCGCTTGCTGGATGGACTTGATCGAGATGTCTTCGACCATCACATGTGGGGCCATCACGATGCAGGCCGATACCGGGAAACGGCCGGCGTGCAGCAGCGCGATGCTGCCACCGTCTGAATGGCCGACCAGCACCGGGTTGTCAATTTTCAGCTTCCTGAGCAACGCGGGCATAACGATCCATGCCTCTTCGTGCATGTAGTCGGGCAACAGCCTCCCCGTGCGCTGGCCGTTCACCATGGCCGACGCGCCGCGCACATCCGGCACAGCATCCGAGTGCCCGTACCCGCGCCGCGAATACACCCAGCCCGCGCGGCCCGTCGCCTTGCAAAGCTGCTGTGGCCAGTCGCGCCACATGGCGACCGAGCCCAGGCCTTCGTGTAAAAAGACCAATGGCGCCAGTGCCGTATTGACCTGCGCTGGGCGAATTGGCTGTGTTTCCAGCCGCACGCCATCAATAGTGACCCATTCCATAAGGCGCAATCGTACGGCACAGCAAAACCATGCCGATGGGGAGCGCGCCAAGCTACATCCGGTTACCGTGCCAAAATCGTGACATGGTGTGTACCCTCAAGGCTGCTGTGCTAAACACAAAACCTGCGTTGCGGTGGCGATTTACTATTATATTAATAGCTAGTTATGCACATTGGACGGGGGCTACAGCCCAAAACACCTGTGAAAAACCGGTTTATTTGACGTTTGACACCGGCCATATGGGCATGGCGCCGCTGGTGGCGGAGGTGCTTAACCGGCAAAAGGTCAAGGCCACTTTCTTTGCCGCCAATGAGCGCACCAAAACCGGCGACGGCAGCCTGGGCAACTACTGGGCGCCGTGGTGGAAGGCGCGTGCCGCAGAGGGCCATGAGTTTGCCGCCTACACCTATGACCGGGCCGTGTGGCGTGGCGACCTGAAGGGCGTGGAGCCAAAATTCCGCATGCAGCCCACTGCGGGCGCGCTGGAGGGGCGCGAGTTCACGTGGGATGCCAAAAAATACTGTGAGCAGGTTGCCTACTCTGCCGAGCGGCTGCAGGATTTCACGGGCAAGAAAGCGCTGCCACTGTTCCGCTCGCCGGGCGGCAAAACGTCGCCCCGCCTGCTGGCGGTGGCGCGCGAATGTGGCTATGAGCATGTGGGGTGGTCCCCCGCCGGGTCTCTGGGTGACGACTTGCCCAGTGAAAAGGTCAGCAATGAGGCATTGCTGAAAAAAGCGCTGCAAGGCATCAAAAGCGGAGACATCCTGCAGGCGCATCTGGGCACCTGGACCCGCAAAGACCCCTGGGCGCCCGCCGTGCTGGAGCCGCTGATTGTGGGGTTGAAGGAAAAAGGGTTTTGCTTCGCAACGCTGCGCCAGCACCCGGCCTACAAGACGTGGATTGTGGCCAATGGCAAATAGGGGTGCGTCCGCTATCCCTTGCGCTATCCTTGGCGCATGAACAAGCTGGTTGATTCCTTCTGGCGGGCCGCCATGTACTGCCTGCACCCCAGGGTGATTGCGCTGTCCATTTTGCCGCTGGGCATCATGGTGGCGATATCGCTGGGGCTGGGCTACTTGTTCTGGGACGCGGCGCTGGCGCAGGTGCGCACCACGCTGGAAAGCTTTGACATGGTCAAGACCATGATCAGCTGGCTGGAAACACTGGGCCTGTCCAACCTGCGCGTGGTGCTGGCCCCGGTGGTGGTGCTTTTCCTTGCGATTCCGGTGATTGTGATTGCGGCGCTGCTGTTCGTGGCCTGGCTGATGACGCCAGCCATGGTCTCGCTGGTGTCGGAGCGGCGTTTTCCCACGCTGGAGCGCAAAAAAGGCGGCTCGCTCTTGGCCAGCCTGGCATGGTCCTTGGGCTCCACCGTGCTGGCTGCGATTGTGCTGCTGGTGTCGATCCCGCTGTGGCTGATACCCCCGCTGATTCTGGTGTTGCCGCCGCTGATCTGGGGCTGGCTGACTTACCGGGTGATGTCTTACGACGCGCTGGTGGACCACGCCAGCGCCGTGGAGCGTAAACAGATTTTCCGCGAGCACCGGGCCAGCCTGCTCAGCATTGGTGTCATCAGCGGCTACCTGGGCGCCGCGCCCAGCCTGCTGTGGGCGTCGGGTGCCATGTTCATCGCCATGGCACCGATTCTGGTGCCGGTCGCGATCTGGATCTACACGCTGGTGTTTGCTTTTTCGTCACTGTGGTTTGCGCATTACACGCTGGCGGCGCTGGAGCAGTTGCGAAAGAAAACTCCTGTTGTAGCCCACGAATTTAAAGCGCAAGATGCTGCCAAAACAATAGTACTTGACGCGCCGGTGCAGATTGGCATCGACAAGCCCGCTGGCCCGACGCCGGGGGCCTTCACAAAATTTCCGGATTGATTTGCGCACCAGGCTTCCAGGCGATTTTTTTCAAACCACTTCTTTGCGATATCCGCTACACCCATGCATTTCGGCCTCATCATCGTTGGCGATGAAATTCTCTCTGGCAAACGCGCAGACAAACATTTGCCCAAGTTCATCGAGCTGCTGCACGCGCGCGGCCTGCAAGTCGACTATGCCGAGTACGTAGGCGATTCGCCCGAGCGCATTACGGCCACCCTCAAGCGCGCATTCGAGTCGGGCGACATCGTCTTCTCCACCGGTGGCATTGGCGCCACGCCAGACGACCACACGCGCCAATGCGCGGCCAAGGCGCTGGGTGTTGGGCTGGCCTTGCACCCGCAGGCCGAGGCGCTCATCCGCGAGCGCATGCAAGACACCGCAAAAGAGCAGGGCACGGTGTACGAGCCGAATCGGCCAGACAACGTCCACCGGCTGAACATGGGCGTGTTCCCGGCCGGTGCGCAGATCATCCCCAACCCATACAACAAGATTCCGGGGTTTTCGTGCGGCACTGTTCATTTCGTCCCGGGATTTCCGGTGATGGCTTGGCCGATGATGGAGTGGGTTCTTGAAACCCAGTATCGACACTTATTCCGGACAGCCGCCTGGATTGAGAAATCGGTCATCGTCTTCGGCGCCATGGAAGCAGCACTTACGCCGCTGATGGAAGAGATTGAGCGCCTGCACCCGGGCGTGAAGGTGTTCAGCCTGCCCAGTGTGGATCATCCCCAGTATGGGCGCCACATCGAACTTGGGGTCAAGGGCGCTCCCGGCCCGGTGGATGGCGCTTACCCGGCCTTGCTGCAAGGGCTTGCGCAGTTCACCGCCACCCTGGGTCCTGAATTGGTGCGAAACTGAAAATGCATTGTTTTGGTGCGTTTTGAGCCGCGCACCTAATTTGTGCGTGGACATTTTTTATATTTACGCCTTACATTGGCGCGCCAATGGCAGGAACGCGCCCAAACTCAGGGCAAAATGCGTGGCTGTGCAGAAATGCTGGCGCAAACCCGGCATTGTTCCTTTTGTTGGGTGCCAGACTTCTGCGTTCGCTTGTTCTTGCGGCATGGCATAAAAACTGCATTCATCCGGGCGTAAGCTTTTTTTACAATCATTCAACAGGAGTATTTGATGGCCAAGACCGTCGCAGACGTGATCAAGATGGTGAAAGAAAACGAAGTCAAGTTTGTTGACTTCCGCTTTACCGACACCCGTGGCAAAGAGCAGCACGTGACCGTGCCGGTGTCCCATTTTGACGAAGACAAGTTCACCTCAGGCCATGCGTTTGACGGCTCCAGCATTGCTGGCTGGAAGGGCATTGAAGCTTCGGATATGCAGCTCATGCCTGACCCCAACACGGCCAACATTGACCCGTTTTTTGAAGAGACCACGATGTTCATGAGTTGCGACGTGGTCGAGCCCAGCGACGGCAAGGCCTACGACCGCGACCCGCGCTCGGTCGGCAAACGTGCCGAGGCTTACCTGAAATCCACCGGCATTGGCGACACCGCGTTCTTCGGCCCAGAGCCAGAATTCTTCATTTTTGATGACGTGCGCTGGAACACCGACATGTCGGGCACTTTCTTCAAGATTGACGAATACGAAGCGCCGTGGAACACCGGCAAGAAGATCGACGGCGGCAACCGCGGGCACCGTCCCACCGTCAAGGGCGGCTACTTCCCCGTGCCCCCCGTGGACAGCACGCAAGACATGCGTGCCGAAATGTCCCTGATCCTGGAAGGCCTGGGCGTTCCGGTTGAGGTGTTCCACCACGAAGTGGCGGGCGCTGGCCAAAACGAAATCGGCACGCGTTTCAGCACCCTGGTGCAGCGCGCTGATTGGGTTCAGATCCTGAAATACGTGGTCCAAAACGTGGCCAATGCCTACGGCAAAACCGCCACCTTCATGCCCAAACCGATCGTGGGCGACAACGGCTCGGGCATGCACGTGCACCAGTCCATCAGCAAAGACGGCAAAAACATCTTTGCCGGTGACGGCTATGCAGGTTTGTCTGACACGGCTTTGTACTACGTGGGTGGCATCATCAAGCATGCCCGTGCCCTGAACGCCATCACCAACCCCGGCACCAACAGCTACAAGCGCTTGGTGCCTGGCTATGAGGCACCGGTGAAACTGGCTTATTCGGCTAAAAACCGCTCGGCATCGATCCGGATTCCGTACGTTGCCAACCCGCGTGGTCGGCGCATTGAGGCGCGTTTCCCCGATCCTCTGATGAATCCGTATTTGGGTTTTGCGGCGCTGTTGATGGCTGGCCTGGACGGCATTGAGAACAAAATCCACCCCGGTGAAGCGGCTACGAAGGATTTATACCATTTGCCACCCGAGGAAGATGCCAAGATCCCAACGGTTTGCCACAGCCTGGACCAGGCGCTGGATTGCCTCAACGCAGACCGTGCCTTCCTGACCAAAGGCGGCGTGTTCACCGACAGCCTGCTGGACGCCTATATCGACCTGAAAATGGGCGAAGTCACGCGTTTGCGCATGGCCACGCACCCGATTGAGTTCGATATGTACTACTCGCTTTAACCTCCACGTTGCAAAACTGGCGATCTGATTCCGGCGATCTGATTCCCGCGATCTGTCGCAAAAAAAGAACGGCCAAGCCGTTCTCACACTCAAAAAAACGGCTTAGGCCGTTTTTTTTGCTTTCTGCGTTAACCCTAGGTTTTGATTTTGTGGGCGATTGGCGCATACTGGCAGACCGTCCCTGCATTTTTTTGATGCCTGGAGCTTGTATGAAGCCTAATTTTTTATCACCGTTTGCTGCGCCTTTGGCAGTTGCGCTGGTTGCTGCATTTTTTGTAGCAAGTAGCCACGCGCAAAAACCTACCTACAGGTGCGACAACAACCATTACACCGATACCCTGGCAGACCCCAAAGCAAGGGGCTGCAAGGCGCTGGAAGGTGGCAACGTGACCGTCGTGCAGGGCACCCGCCCCGCAGCAGCGGCAGGCGTGCTGCCGGTCAAGGTTGCGGCTGCACCCCAAGCGCAAGCCGGCCAACGCGTTGAATCGGGCGACCAACGCGCCCGCGATTCCGATGCTCGCCAGATTCTGGAGTCTGAACTGAAGAAGGCCGAGGCCAGGCAAGCCGACTTGAACCGTGAATACAACAATGGCGAGCCCGACAAACAGGGTGGCGAGGCGCGCAACTACCAAAAATACGTTGACCGCGTGGCCGAGCTCAAGGCCAGCATCGCGCGCAACGAAAGCGACATGGCCGGCATTCGCCGGGAACTGGGCCGTGCCGGTGGCGCGCCTTCAGCGACCGGCTCCTCTGCAAAGTAATCTGGGGCAAAATGGGCGGCTTGAGAAAGCCTGCTCTTCTTCCCCCCGCGAAGTCTGCGTCTGCGGCCACGCGATTTCACTCGTTTGATCTGCTTGCCACGCTGGTGGCCGTGGTGCAGGGCAACGGGACGGTGGTTTTTGCCAATTCCGCGCTGGAAGATGCCCTGGGGAGTTCCCGCAGAACCATTGAAGGGTCGCACTTTCCCGACAGCTTTACCGAGCCGCATATTTTGTCCAATGCGCTGGAGGGGGCTGGTGGCAATGAGTTTGCCGCGCTGCGCTACGACGCATGGCTCAGGCGCCTGAACCATGACCCCATTCCCGTGCACGTGATCGTGACGCAAACCGAAGCGCCTGACGAAATCATCGTCGAACTGCTGCCGCTGGAGCAGCAGGCGCGCCAGGACCGGGAAGAGCGCCTGGCCGACCAGGCCCAGGCCAACAAGGAGTTGATCCGCAACCTGGCGCACGAAATCAAGAACCCGCTCGGCGGCATTCGCGGTGCCGCGCAACTGCTGGAGATGGAGATTGAGTCGCGCGAACTGACCGAATACACGCAAGTCATCATCCGCGAGGCAGACCGCCTGCAAACCCTGGTGGACCGGCTGCTGGCACCGCACCGGCGCCCGCATTTGGTAGGCGACGTCAACATCCACGAAGTGTGTGAACGTGTGCGCTCGCTGATTCTGGCGGAGTTCCCCAAAGGCCTGCTGGTGGTGCGCGACTATGACACCTCGATCCCCGAGTTTCGGGGCGACCGCGAACAACTTATCCAGACGGTTCTCAACATCGCCCACAACGCCTGTCAGGCCTTGAGTGAACGCATTGCAGCGGGCAATGCACTTGTTACTTTCCGCACCCGCGTGGCGCGCCAGATTACATTTGGCAAACAGCGCTACCGGTTGGCACTGGAATTGCATGTTATCGACAACGGGCCTGGCGTACCAGACTCGATCAAGGAGCGAATCTTTTACCCGCTGGTGTCGGGGCGAGACGGTGGCTCTGGCCTCGGGCTGACGCTGGCGCAAACTTTTGTCCAGCAGCACCACGGATCGATCGAGTGTGAAAGTGTGCCGGGGCGGACTGATTTTCAGATTTTGATACCGCTGCCTTGAAACCTGCCCCATGGACTGTGTGGTGCGTTTCTGGCAGCCTCAACCGGGATGACAACGCACATGAAGCCCATCTGGATAGTAGATGACGACCAGTCGATTCGCTTTGTGCTCGAGAAAGCGCTGCTGCGGGAAAACCTTCGCACGCGCAGCTTCACCAATCCCAAGGATGTCATCGCCGCGCTGGAGGATGCCAATGACGAAGAAGCCCCCCAGATTCTGGTAAGCGACATCCGCATGCCGGGCGGCTCGGGCCTGGATTTGCTGGAGAAAGTCAAGGCCAAACACCCCGGTTTGCCGGTCATCATCATGACGGCGTTTTCTGACCTGGACAGCGCGGTGTCGGCGTTTCAGGGCGGCGCGTTCGAGTATTTGCCCAAACCGTTTGACCTGCCCAAGGCGGTGGAGCTGATCCGCCGCGCAGTCGAAGAAAGCCAGCGCGAAGAGGTAAGCGAAGAGCGAATGGCCGCAGCGCCCGAGATGCTGGGCCAGGCCAGCGCCATGCAGGACGTGTTCCGCGCCATTGGCCGCTTAAGCCAGAGCAACGTCACTGTCATGATCACCGGTGAATCGGGCTCGGGCAAAGAGCTGGTGGCGCGCGCGCTGCACAAGCATTCGCCGCGCACCAACGGGCCGTTTGTGGCCATCAACACGGCCGCCATCCCCAAGGATTTGCTGGAGAGCGAGCTGTTCGGCCACGAGCGCGGCGCCTTCACCGGCGCGCAGACCATGCGCCGCGGCCGCTTTGAGCAGGCCGATGGCGGCACGCTGTTTCTGGACGAGATTGGCGACATGCCGTTTGATTTGCAAACCCGCCTGCTGCGTGTGTTGAGCGACGGGCACTTTTACCGCGTGGGGGGCCATAGCGCGGTGAAGGCCAACGTGCGCGTGATTGCCGCCACCCACCAGAACCTGGAGCAGCGCGTGAAAGACGGCGCGTTCCGCGAAGACCTCTTCCACCGCCTGAACGTCATCCGCCTGCGCCTTCCCGCGCTGCGCGAGCGGCGTGAAGACATTGCCATGCTGACGCGCCACTTTTTGCACATCAGCGCCCAGCAGTTGGGAGTCGAGGCGAAGCGCATCTCCGACGCGGCGCTGGCCTGGCTTGGAGTATTTGCGTTCCCGGGCAATGTGCGCCAGTTGGAGAACATCTGCCACTGGCTCACGGTGATGGCACCGGCGCAGATGATTGAGCCCAAAGACCTGCCGCCAGAAATCGCCGTGATTGCCAGCGCCACAACAGACCGTGCGGCGCCAAACACCACGCCACCGGTTCATGACCCTGCCTCAGAGTTGACTTCTTTGGTTTCTGCGCCCTCTGCATCGGGCCCGCACCCAGCGCACGATTCACAAGCGCATACGAGCTCGGATAGGGGTTCGGATATGAGCCCGGCCCAGGGCCTTCTGCCTGATGCAGCAGTGCCCGCGCGCTGTGCCATTGGCCAGCTTACCGCAGGCGTCAGTTGGGAGCTTGGGCTGGAGGCGGAGGCGGTGATTTTGCTGGCCGCAGGCCGGCACGATGTGTGGGACGAATTGACCCGGCGGTTTGAATCCCGGTTGATACAGACTGCGCTGGCCAACACCAAGGGCCGCCGGATAGAAGCTGCGCAAAGGCTTGGCATAGGGCGCAACACCATTACCCGCAAAATCCAGGAGTTGGGCCTGCAATGACTCGGCAAATCACGCAGCTGATGGCGTGAGGCTGCCTGTGCTGCCGCTCTTGTCGGGTAGGGGCTTGATGTAAGCTCACGCGATATGAGTACAAACGATGTCCATGCGGCGCCTGCGCCCACAGCGGCGCGGGTGCCAGCACCCCAAGAGGACCTGGAACGCCTGCTTGGGGCAGCCCATGCCGCCCTTGATGCAGACGACGTCAAGACCGGGCGGGCATTGGCCTTGCAAGTGCTGAAGTCATCTGAAGCGATGCCGGTTGATGCCAGGGCAGCTGATGGCAAAGCAGCTGACGCCCACAAAAAAAGCTATTTTGAAGCCAGCGCATTGCTGTGCCTGGCCCATTGCGACCGCATGGTCTCGCGCTACCGGCGCGCGCACCGGGCCAGCCAGCGGGCAGCCCATATTTTTCAGCAGCTCGGGGCTTTGTCTGGCGAGGTCATGGCGCTGTCAACCCATGCGATTGTGTCTGTCAATCTGGGCCGCAACGAAGAAGCTGTTGAAGCCGCCCTGCTCAGCCTGCGCCTGAGCGAGCTGCTGCCCCACGGCGAGCACAGCGTGCTGTCGTATAACTACCTGGGCATTGCGTACTACTGGAGCCGCAGTTTTGACAAGGCCGAGCAGGCCTTTGCCGCCGCGCTGCAAATCGCGCAGGCCGCCAACCCGCCGCTGGACACGTTTCAGCCGCGTGTCAACCAGTGGTGGGCTGAGGTGATCCGGATTTTCTACGAGCGTTACTACACGGGCCACCTGCCCGCGCTCAATGCCATGCACCAGTTGAAAGCCACCTTTACCGGCCTGGTGGACCAGCGCCATGCCAACATCACCACCGCGACCGTGGTGATTTTTTCGTCCTGCCTGCACGACTGCTGGCACGGCAACCTGCGCCAGGCCATGGCCGGTGTGGACGCCCTTGCCGCACGCGCCCGCCAGTACGGCAGCGTGACCTGGCTCAATGCGCTGGAATTCTGGGTCATGACCGAGATTTCATGGTCCGAGAAAGACCTGGCCACGGCCACGCTGCATGCCCGCAAAATGATCGAAATCGCGGTGGATGTGGAGCATGAGCAGCTGGCTTGCCTGGGCCATCTGCTGGTGTCGCAACTTTTCGTGGAGCAGGGCGACAACGGCCAGGCGCTGGACGAGCTGCGCCGGCTGCGCCTGCGCGAGCAGCTCATCCGAACCGATTGCCTGGAGAGCCGCGAAAAGGTGGTGGCCTGGCAGGTTGAAAACCGGCAGTCGCAGCAAAGCATGCTGGAACTGGAGAAGACCTCGCGCCAGCTTGAGAAGCTGTCGCTGGAGGATGTGCTGACCGGCATTGCCAACCGCCGCAGCTTTGACCAATATGCGTCCAGCCTGCTGCGCAATGGCATAGAGACCGGCCGGCCACCGTGCATTGCCCTGATTGACGTGGACAAGTTCAAGCAGATCAACGACACCTACTCGCACCAGGTGGGCGATGAAGTGCTCAAGACGATCTCGCTGCTGCTCAAAGCCCACGTGAGGGAAGAAGACATGCCTGCGCGGCTGGCCGGCGACGAGTTTGTAATTGCCTTCAAGCACACCGACCTGCACACGGCCGAGCTGGTGTGCGAGCGGATTCGCCTGGCAGTGAAAAGTTTTGACTGGGCATCGCTCGGCCCCGGCCTTGAAGTGCGCATCAGCGTGGGCGTGGTCATGGCACAAAGCGGCGACACCATTGCGTCTGTCACCCACCGCAGCGACATGGCCATGTATGAGGCCAAGAGGCAGCAGGCCGCACTAGGAAGGTTGCA
>JANYJD010000232.1 GCA_025358555.1 Rhodoferax sp. | reverse complement strand
AGAGGCCAGCACCGCGTCTGCAATCCAGCGGTCCGTGCCGAGCAGCCGAAACACCAAGCTGAAGGTGCTGGCGCCCACCAGCAGGGCAAACAGCGCACCGCTCAGGGCTAGCGTATCGGCCAGCACGCTGCGCCATTGCGTCCAGTTCAAGGCCCGCGTTGCCAGCGCCACCGCCATCAGAAGCACGCCGCCCGTGGCCGCCGCTTCTACGGCAAAGAGCTTGCCTGTGAACACGCCGCCCAAAAGCAGTAGTATCACGGAAGTTACTACTATAAATATAGCTGCTTGTGCATATCCGACGGGGGCTACAGGGCTATTTTTGCTGTTTTTTCGGCCTTGCCAGCCCGCCAGAAGCGCCCACAGCAGCAAAACGCACAGCGCAGGCAGCAAGGCCGCGTTGAAGACGTCCTGCGTGTTGATGATGCGCTGTGTGCCGAGCACAAATCCGGGCAGGTTGCTGGCCTCGGTGTGCGCGCGCAGCATCGCGTCGCCCAGCAAAATCAGCACCAGAGACGGGGGCACCACCACGCCAATGGTGGCAGCGACGCTGATGAGCACCGTGGCGCGCGCCGGATCGATCTGGCCCAGGCGCGGTGCCACCAAGCGCGAGAGCAGGGCGGAGCTTGACGCGACCGAGCCGTTCATCGGTGCAATCAGCCCACCCACACCCAGCGCCGCCAGCGCGTCGCCCGCACCTGTACGTTGGAACAGGCGGGCCAGCGACGAAAACATTGCATCCGCCACGGTGAGGCGCTGCAGCAGCACGCCCACCAGCACATAAAGCGGCAGCGCCTGCAGCAAGTCATGCTCCAGCAGGCCCACCATGCGTGCTGGCAACGCCGCCAGCACGTTCAGGTCAATCACCCGCGCAGCCAGGCCCAGCACCGCAAACAGGCTGGCTGTGCCAATCAGCAAAGCCCACACCGGCAAGCCCGTGGCCACAATCAACACGCCCAGGGCGAGCAACATCCACAGGCCAGCCGCGCCAGAAGCGGCGACGCTTGTGCCGATGGCATTCATGGAAGGCGCTGGGGTTTGGGCGCAGCTTGCGGCATCGCCTGCGGGCCAAGCTTGGGCCGCAGCCGCAACAGCGCGTCCAGCAGCACCAGCAGCAACATCAGCCCCAGCGCCAGCTTGATGAGAAAAAACCCGGGCGTCAGCGTGTCGCCAAACTTCTCGAAATTCTTGAGTGACACGAGTATTTGCGGTGCTGCGGCCCACAGCGTAAAAGACGCCCAGGGCAGCAGGCAGGCCGCGAGCGCCCAAGCCCGCCAGCGCGGTGCGGCTGCTTCGGTAGACCGGGCAGCCGCCAGGTGCGCGTTGGCCATGGATGCCGCCGTGATGGCCACCGCCACGTACACCGCAAACACTATCTGGCCCCAATCGTTGGCCTGGCGCGAATAGGCCTGCACTAGCTCACGCAACGGCCATTGGGCGAACAGCAGCAGGGCCAGCGGCACGGCCAAAAGGCTAGCCAAAAAAAAGAGCCTGGGCATCAACTGCCAGGCTCTTTCACGGGTGCGACCACGGCCAGGCACGGGTCACGGAAGCTTAGTTGTCCGAGAGGTGGTCCTTCATCTTCATCATCGCAATGGAGGCCGCAATGCCACCCAGCGTGTTGACCAGGCCCCGGTGCTGTGCATAAAACTCGCCCAACTGGTCGGCCACGCCGGGGTGCGCCTGGTTGGCCTGGCTCACTACGTCCTGCACTTGCTGCGGCGACAGTTGTTGCGCCTGCTCTGGCGTGATTTGGGTTTGGCCCGGCGTCATGACTTTCTTCAGCACGCCACCCGCCAGGCCCGCCATGACGACGGGGCCAAGCGACTTGATGAGCTGGTTGAGCATGCCCGCCTGCTGCGGGCCATTGGATTGCCCAAAAAGTTGCGATGCCATGACACCAATGTCGGGCGTCTGGCTGGAGCCGAAGGCGGCAGACAGCCCCTTGGCCAAAATGTCATTGGGCGCGTTCTGGGTCACTTGGTCGAAGTGTTGCGGGGTGCTGCCGCCGCTGATGGCTTGGCTCAGCATGTCGAGTAGGCTCATGGGATTCTCCTGAGAGTGATGTTTAAAATAAAACCAGACATTTGGTTTTGCGCGTTGCCGAGCTGCTTACTTCTTGGTCACGAAGTAGTACACAAGCAGCAATACCGCAGCGCCAATGATGGAGGCGAAGAAACCGGCTGAATTGCCAACGGTATAAAAACCCATGGCCTGCCCGATGAACGTGGCCGCAATGGAGCCGCCAATGCCCAGGATGGCGGTGAGCCAAAAGCCCCCCGGTCCTCCGCCTGGAGTCAACATTTTGGCAATCATGCCCGCCGCAAAGCCAATCAGAATTGTCCAGACCCAGTGCATCATTGTTTTTTCTCCTCGTTAATGTAAAAGAACATTCATACAGCGGGGCGCTTCGCTTCGCGTGTACGAACGTTGGTAAATCAGTCCAAAATTATTGTACGGTTAAAGCGACGGCCGATCAACCGCCCCTGAATGTAAGATAGTCAGCAGGCAAACGACCGAACTCTTGGGTGGCACCGCCAGGTTGGTACGTTTTGGCAAACATTGAGGCTGTGCACGTTCGCGTCACACCATGAAACACAAAAAAATTCTTATCCTGCTGGCGTTTGCCGCCCTGATTGCGCTGTTCTTTGCGCTGGACGTGGGTCGCTTTTTCAGTCTGGCGTTCATTAAGGAACAACAGGCCAGTTTTGCGGCGCTGTATGCGCAGCGGCCAGTGGCGGTGACGGTCTGTTTTGTGGCGGTGTACGTGCTGATCACAGCCCTGTCGCTGCCGGGTGCCGCCATCATGACGCTGGCCGCTGGTGCCAGTTTTGGCCTGGTCTGGGGCACGGTTGTGGTGTCTCTGGCGTCAACCCTGGGTGCCACACTGGCCATGCTGGCGGCCCGTTACCTGCTGCGTGATGCCATCCAGAAGCGCTTTGCGCGCAAGCTGGCCGAGGTCAACAGCGGCATTGAGCGGGAAGGCGGCCTGTACCTGTTCACGCTGCGCCTGGCACCCGTCATCCCGTTTTTTGCGCTGAATACGTTGATGGGTTTGACGCGGATGAAGGTCTGGACTTTTTTCTGGGTGAGCGAACTCGGCATGCTGGCAGGCACGGTGGCTTACGTCAACGCCGGTACAGAAATCGCAAAAGTCACTTCGCTGCGGTCTGTGCTGTCGCCCGGGTTGATTGGCTCTCTGGTGTTGCTGGGCCTGCTTCCACTGGTGGTAAAAAAAGCCATAGACTACGCAAAGCAGCGCCGAAAAAAAACCGGTGTCGTCGCATAACCTTGCACAGACGTTACTAACCCACGCCCCCGGACAATCAAACTTCAATAGAGCACAGGACAACCATGACCACCATGACAGCACGCAAACCATCTGGCATCATCAACCGCAGGAATGCTATATTATCAGTAGCTACTTATGCACTATTGACAAGGGCTAGCGCTTGATTTGTCATATAAACTCTCGGTTTTCGGCCGTTTTCAAAAAAACCCCAGGACGGCCTTATCCTCGCTCCATGAAAACCCATGACATGAAAACCCTTGGCCTGATCGGCGGCATGAGCTGGGAATCCACCGTGCCGTATTACCGCGAGATCAACGAAACCGTCAAAGCCCGATTGGGCGGGCTGCACTCGGCCAAAATCATCCTGTACAGCGTTGATTTTCACGAGATTGAACACCTGCAGGCTGCCGACCAATGGGACGCAGCCGCTGCCGTGCTGGCCGACATAGCGCAAAAGCTGGAACGCGCCGGCGCCGACGCGCTGGT
>JANYJD010000231.1 GCA_025358555.1 Rhodoferax sp. | reverse complement strand
ATTCGACTGCGCCAGCATCGCCGCGCCCGCCTGCAAGTCCCACCCCGCGCAAAAATGCCCGTTGGCCCCGTGGAACACCGCCACGCGGGCGCTGTCGTTTGCATCAAAAGCAAGAAAGGCCGCGTGCAGTGCGCGCGCCGTAGGGGCGTCAACCGCGTTGCGCACGTCCGGGCGGTTGAGCGTCACCAAGGTGACCTCACCATGCTGGCTGATTTCAACTGAATTTGTCATGGCCTCCATTAAACCGAGTCGCCCCCGCAGCACCACTGGGAACAACCCTATCAAGGAATCCGCCTCTTGCCGCTATAAACAGGCATCAAAACAAAGGAAGAGAAGAGGAGACAGCGTGCAGGTTCTTCAACTGCTGATCAGCGGCATTGCGCAGGGGTGCATTTACGGCCTCATCGCCCTGGGCTTTGTGCTGATCTACAAGGCGACCGAGACCGTCAGCTTTGCCCAGGGCGAGCTGATGATGCTGGGCGCGTTTGGCGGCCTGGCCGGCATGACGATGCTGGGCTTCCCATTCTGGCTGGCGGTGTTGAGCTCGGTGGCGGCCATGGCGGTGTTTGGCGTGCTGCTGGAGCGCCTGGTGATCCGCCCGATTCTGGGCCAGCCGGCGTTTTCCATCGTCATGCTGACCATCGGCATAGGGTACGTGGCACGCGGGCTTATCACCATGATTCCCGGCATCGGCACCGAGACCCACACCCTGCCGGTGCCCTATAAAGACCAGATCTGGAAGGTCGGCGCGTTGGTGCTGAACGTGGAGCAGATGGCGGTGATTTTTGTGACCGCCATTTTGTGCACCCTGCTGTTCGCGCTGTTTCGCTACAGCAAGCTGGGCATCGCCATGCAGGCGTCGTCGCAGAACCAGCTTGCGGCTTACTACATGGGCATTCCGGTGAAGCGGCTCAATGGCATCGCCTGGGGACTGGCGGCAGCCGTCGCCGCTGTTGCGGGGCTGCTGCTGGCGCCCATCACGTTTGTGCACGCCAACATGGGCTTCATCGGGCTCAAGGCCTTTCCCGCGGCGGTGGTGGGCGGCTTTGGCAGCCTGCCCGGCGCGATTGTGGGCGGGCTGATCATTGGCATCATCGAATCGCTGTCGGGGTTTTACTTGCCTGATGGCTTCAAGGACACGGCGGCCTATGTGATGGTGCTCATTATGTTGATGGTGAAGCCAAACGGTTTGTTTGGTGGGAATCTAAGAAAAAAAGTCTAGCAATATGGCCCCCACGCTTGTCGCTTCGCGTACTGCGCTGCCCCCCGAGGGGGCTAATTCTCCTAGGGGCGGCCCGTCGGAGAATTCCTTGCCCCCCACGCTTGTCGCTTCGCGTACTGCGCTGGACGTGCTCGCGCCTGAGGCGCTTGCCCTTCGCCCTGTCCCGATGTGCGCAGGCACATCGGGAGCCGCCGGGCTCAGCCCCGAGGGGGCTAATTCTCCTAGGGGCGGCCCGTCGGAGAATTCCTTGTCCCCCACGCTATTGATCTCACGGAAGTTCTGACGTGAGATTCATCTTCAAAACCGATTACGCGCAAGACATCAAGATCGCCAAGCATGGCGGGCAGGTGTTCTGGTATGGCGCGTTAATGCTCCTGCTGCTGCTGGCGCCGTGGCTGTTTGCGGAATACTGGCTGGCGCAGCTCACGTTTGTGATGATTTACTCCATCGCCGGGCTCGGCCTGATGCTGCTGGCCGGCTTTACCGGGCTGTTCTCGCTGGGGCATGCGGCGTTTTTGGGCGTCGGCGCCTACACCCAGGCGGTGATGACGAACGCGGGGGTGCCGTTTCCCATCGCGCTGTTGGGTGCGGCGGCGCTGTCTGCTGCGGTGGGCTTTGTGGTGGGGCTGCCGGCCCTGCGCGTGAAGGGCATTTACCTGGGCATGGCTACGCTGTCGTTCGGCTTCATTGTGGAAGAGGTGATGGCGCGCTGGGAGTCTGTAACCGGCGGCAACGCGGGCATGCACATCAAGCCGCCCAACATGTTTGGCTGGGTTTTGACTTCGGGAACGGAGTTTTACTTTTTGTGCCTGGTCGTCACCGTCATCGCCACCTTGGGCATCCTGAATTTGCTGCGCTCACCCACGGGCCGGGCGTTTGTGGCGATCCGGGACTCGGAAATTTCTGCGCAAAGCATGGGCATCCACCTCGCGCATTACAAGACGCTGTCGTTTGCCATATCCGCCGCGCTGGCCGGTGTGGCAGGCGCTTTGTATGCGCACAAGCTGCAATTCATCTCGCCAGACCAGTTCAACATTTTGCAGTCGATTGATTTGCTGCTGATGATCGTGATTGGCGGCGTGGGCTCGGTGCACGGGGCTTTTCTGGGTGCGATATTCCTGATCACCATGCCGCAGGTGATTGCTCTGGTCAAGGACTATCTGCCTGCGACGATCGGCCAGGCGCCCGGGTTGCAGGGGCTGGTATACGGCGTGGTGCTGGTGGCGTTTGTGCTGTTTGAGCCGATGGGGCTGTATGGGCGCTGGTTGAAGGTGCGCACCTACTTGCAGCTGTTCCCGTTCTACCGCAAGGGCATGTTCAAGCGGCAGAAGTCGTTCCAGAAGTCCGACCGTTTGAGATGAGTCGTGTTTAATTTATGAGCGACATACTCCTTTCAGCCAAAAACCTCAGCGTGCGCTTTGGCGGCGTGCTGGCGGTCAACAACGTGAGCTTTGACGTAAAGCAGGGCGAGGTGTTCACGCTGATCGGCCCCAATGGCGCGGGCAAGACGACGGTGTTCAACCTCATCAGCCGCATCTACACGCCCACCACCGGCGAGATCATTTACCTAGGCAACAAGCTCACCGGGCAGCCACCGCACAAGATTGCTTCGCTGGGCATTGCGCGCACTTTCCAGAACATCGAGCTGTTTGAGAACGCGTCGGTGCTGCACAACCTGCTGATTGGCCGCCACACGCACCGCAAAACCGGGCTCTGGCAAGACATGTTCTTCACCGGCACCGCGCGCGAGGCGGAAATCAAGGCGCGCGAGAAAGCCGAAGAGGTGATTGAACTGCTGGACCTGCAACACCACCGCGACTCTCACGTGGCCGGCTTGCCGTACGGCGTGCGCAAGGTGGTGGAGATGGCTCGCGCCCTGTGCACTGAGCCCAAGCTGCTGCTGCTCGACGAGCCCTCCAGCGGCCTGAACGTGGAAGAAACCGACGACATGGCGTTCTGGATTGCCGACATCAAGAACGAGCTGGGCATCACCGTGCTGATGGTGGAGCATGACATGACGCTGGTCAGCAAAGTGTCTGACCGCGTGCTGGCCATGAACCAGGGCGAGGTGCTGGCCATGGGCACGCCGCGCGAGGTGCAGAGCGACCCGGGCGTGATTGAGGCCTATCTCGGGTCGGTGGATGACGTGTCCTCATTGCGCAGGGGGGTCACGGTATGAGTACAGTGCCACCCGCGATCAGCGACACTCCCGTCCTCAAACTGCTCAATGTCGAGAGCGCTTACGGCCCCATCAAGGCGATTCGCGGTGTGAGCCTGCAGGTGCGCCGGGGCGAGATTGCCACCGTGCTGGGCTCCAACGGCGCGGGCAAAACGACGATCCTAAAAACCATCTCGGGCATCATCGACCCGCGCAAAGGCTCCATCGAATTCAAGGGCCAGGACATTACCGCCAAAGACCCGGCCCACATCGTGACGCAAGGCCTGAGCCATGTGCCCGAGGGGCGCGAGGTGTTTCCCCTGCTCAGTGTTCATGACAACCTGCTGATGGGCGCCTACACCCGGCACGACCGCGACGGCGTGGCACGCGACATGGAGGCGGTGTACCGCTACTTCCCCATCCTGCGCGAGCGCGCCGCTCAGGACGCGGG
>JANYJD010000206.1 GCA_025358555.1 Rhodoferax sp. | reverse complement strand
GGGAGGAACTTCAGGCTAACTGCCCTGCTTTCTGACCGACTGAGCCGCAGCCCCGCCTAAACCGCCCAGTTCTCGAACTGCAAGGCCGGCACCCGCTCAAACTCCCGCAGGTTGTTGCTGACCAGGGTCAGCCCCTCGCTGCGCGCATGGGCGGCAATGTGCAGGTCATTCACGCCGATCATTTGGCCCTGTTTTTCCAGCGCGGCGCGGATTGAACCATAGTGCTGGGCGGCTTTGGAACCGTAGGGCAAGACTTCCAGTCGGCTGCACAAGTCTTCCACCACAGCCAGGTTGGCAGCGGGGTCGCTGCTTTTTTCGGCGCCGTGTTGCAGCTCGGCCAGGGTGATGGCCGAAATCGCCATGCGTCCGGCGTTCTGGTTGAAGATTTCAAGCGCTTGCAAAGGACGGCGCTTGACGACGTAGATGACGATATTGGTGTCCAGAAGATAACGCAACATGCCTGGGCCGCGCTAAAAACTCTCGCGTTTGGCTTGCAATTGCGACGCGCGCTCGCTCATAAAGTCTTCTGTGGGCAACGGGCCGTCTTTGAAAAAACTGTCCCACGACTGGTTGAGCGGCGAAATGATGCGTTCCACCCCGCGCGCGCGCACATCCACCCGCTTGATGTCGCTGGGCAAGCGCAACTCAACCGGCAAGCGCACGGCCTGTGTCCGGTTGTTGATGAAAAGCGTGGTGGCGACCATGTGTGTGTCCGATGTCATGCGTGTATAGCGCACTAGTATATGGCTATACCTTTGACGCGTCAAGCCCTACCCTGACATGCCCGAAAGGACTGTTTCGCGGAGGCACGTTGGCTATTGGTCCGAATTTGCTACTAAATTAGATAGCTGACTATTCATATGGGACGAGGGCTGAAGCCTTAAACGGCCATTAAATCCAGAGCCAGTCCGCGCACCTTAAACTGCCTGAAATCTCGGTCCAGCGTGACCAGGCCGACGCCGCTGGCGATGGCGAACGCGGCCAAATATGCGTCCATCCCTATTTTTGGCGACGCCGTGTCGCGCTGGGCCAGGCTGCGCCACAGGGGCATCAGGCCAGGCGGCTCGTCGCGGGTTTGCACCTGGGGCAAGGCCAAAAGGGCGTCCAGCGCCACCCACGCGTCGCTGTTGGTCAAGCCTTGGGCGCCATACGCCGCCTGCAGGGCCGGTGTGGTGACCAGGCGCAAAAAGCTCTGTTGGGTAGACCTGCAAAAAACGGCGGGCGCTTGGGCGGTGGCCTTGCGCAATGCACTGGTGGCTTGCCCGTGGCACGGGTGGGACGGAAAAACAGCTGCCAGCCAGATGTTGGTGTCAAACAGGCAGGCGGGCATTTTGCAGGTCCAGCGCCGCTAATTCCGTTTCTAAATCATTCGTGAAGTAGGCGTACCGACGAAGACAGTGCTTTAGCACGGCTAGGATGTACAACGACCTGCACGGGTGATTTAGAAATGGAATAAGGCCTGCTGCTCGAGCGCCAGCAAGTCTTGCAGGCTCAAAGGGCTGACATTGGTTTGGGGGTGGCAGCGGATGTACGGCAAGCCGCCCGCACCAAGCTCAACCCTGCTGCTTGCCACTGGCAATGCGCCGGGCGATGCGCCAGCCAGGGTTTGACCAAGACCCTGGCGCAGAAAATCGGCTACCACGTCGCGCAGGGTACGCCCCTGCGCCACCGCCCGCAACTTGACATCGCGAAACAAATCGTCAGGCAAATCTAAGGTGGTTTTCATGAGGAGATATTACCATAAAACCAGTTTTATGGTGATACAGCCACTTCGGTCAGCGAAACGACGCGTTCAATTTCTCTAACGCCGCCACGCCGGGGCACAACTTTTGCACTCCCAGCGAATTCAGCGGAGCGGCGGTGGTGTTGATAGCGGCATGCAAATCCCCGGCGTCTGGATCGACGTACAGCAGACCGGTCAGCACCTCGCCGCGCGCCTGGTGGATGGCCACCTGGTTCATGGCAGACAGGCGGTCGGTTGGGTCGTAATCGGCGTGCAGCTTGCGCAGGCGCAGGAATTTGCCATCATGCTGCTCCACATCAACCACTGAACCGGCTGCGTACTGGGTGGTGATTTCATCCCGGGAAGTGATGAAATCGATGCGGCTGACGGCCTCATTGTGCTCGCGCACGTAGTCATAGCTCTTGGTGCTGCCCGCGTGGTTGTTGAAGGCCACGCAGGGGCTGATGACATCCAGAAACGCCGCGCCGCCATGGCCCATGGCGCCTTTGATCAAAGGCACCAGTTGTGCTTTGTCACCCGAAAAACTGCGCCCCACGTAAGTCGCTCCCAGTTGCAGGGCCATGCCAATAAGGTCAATCGCACTGTCGCTATTGACGACGCCTTTTTTGCTTTTGGAGCCTTGGTCTGCCGTAGCGGAAAACTGGCCCTTGGTCAGGCCATAGACGCCGTTGTTCTCCACGATGTAGACCATGCGAACGCCGCGCCGCATGGCATGGGCGAACTGGCCCAGGCCAATGGAGGCAGAGTCGCCGTCACCCGAAATGCCAAGGTACAACAAATCACGGTTGGCAAGGTTGGCCCCGGTCAACACCGAGGGCATGCGCCCGTGTACGGTGTTGAAGCCGTGCGACGCGCCCAAAAAATAATCAGGAGTTTTGGAGCTGCAGCCAATGCCCGACAGCTTGGCCACGCGGTGCGGCTCGATGTTCAATTCATAGCAGGCCTGGATGATGGCCGCTGATATGGAGTCATGCCCGCAACCGGCGCACAGTGTGGAAACTTTGCCTTCGTAGTCGCGCCGGGTGTAGCCGACCTCGTTGGCTGCCAGCGAGGGGTGGTGCATGCGGGGTTTGGCAAGGTAGGTCATGCGAAGTCCTTCAAGGTGGCCGCTTTGGCGTGCGGATCAGGCGACTCAACGGCCGTGGCGTGCACATGCTCTGTGATGGCTCGCGTGATGAAGCGCGCGGTGATTGGCGTGCCGTCATAGTGAAGCACCCGCGCCATGCGGGCCGGGTCGATATCCAGCTCATTCACCAGCAGCGCGTGCATTTGCGCGTCGCGGTTTTGTTCGACCACATAAATCTGCGCATGCGCGTCAATGAAGCGCGCAACGGATTCGGGAAAGGGAAAGGCCCGCAGCCGCATCGCATCCAGGTGGATGCCCACCGCCCTCAAAGAATCCAGCGCCTCCAGCATGGCCGGTGACGTGGAGCCAAAGTAAATCACGCCAAGCCGGGTTTTGTGCTTGGCCTTGCGAATGACAGGCGGGGGCACCATCAAGGCGGCGGTAGCGAATTTGGTCAACAGGCGCTCAACGTTGTAGATGTAGTCGGGCCCTTTTTCTGAATACTGCGCGTAGGCATTTCGCGTGGTGCCACGCGTGAAGTAACTGCCCTTGGTGGCATGCGTGCCGGGCAGCGTGCGCCAGGGAATGCCGTCGCCATCCACGTCGTTGTAGCGGCCAAAATCCTTGCCGGCTTCGAGCTGTTCCGCAGTCATGACCTTGCCCCGGTCGAACCCCCTGCCCTCGTCCCATTCAAAGGGTTTGCACAGGCGCTGGTTCATGCCGATGTCCAGGTCCGTCATCACGAAGATGGGGGTCTGCAGGCGGTCGGCCAGGTCCAGCGCCGTGGCAGCGTGCTCAAAGCACTCGTGTGGGTCTTCGGGGAAAAGCAGCACATGTTTGGTGTCGCCGTGGGATGCGTAGGCGCATGACAGGATGTCAGCCTGCTGCGTGCGCGTGGGCATGCCGGTGGAAGGCCCACCGCGCTGCACGTTGATGATGGTGACCGGGATTTCCGCAAAGTAAGCCAAGCCAATGAACTCGGTCATCAGCGAAACACCGGGGCCCGACGTGGCGGTAAAGGCCCGCGCGCCATTCCAGCCCGCGCCGACCACCATGCCGATCGAGGCGATCTCGTCTTCGGCCTGCACGATGGCGTAGTTGTTCTGGCCAGTGGCCGGGTCTACCCGGTACTTGGCGCAGTATTTCTGGAACGCTTCGGCCACCGAGCTGGAAGGCGTGATCGGATACCAAGCCGCCACGGTGGCGCCGCCGTACACACAGCCCAAGGCGGCGGCGCTGTTGCCATCGACAAAAATCTGGTTGCCCACCTTGTCTGCGCGCTGCACACGAATGCCCAGCGGGCCGTTCAGGTGCTCCTTGGCAAAGTCGCGCCCCAGGTGCAGCGCCTGCACATTGGAATCAAGCAGCTTTTCCTTACCCTTGTACTGCTCGGCAAACAAGGTCTCGATGACCGCTGCCTCAACTTCCAGCAGCACCGTCAGGGCCCCCACATAGATGATGTTTTTGAACAGCTGGCGTTGGCGCGGGTCGGGGTATACCGCGTTCGAAATTTCGGTGAGCGGCATGCCAATGACGTGTATGTCATCGCGAAATTTTGACGCGGGCATGGGCCGGGTGCTGTCGTAAAACAGGTAGCCACCGGGCTCCAGTTCGGCCACGTCCGCGTCCCAGGTCTGCGGGTTCATCGCCACCATCATGTCAATGCCGCCGCGCCGGCCCTGGTAGCCGTGCGCGTTGATGCGGGCCTCGTACCAGGTGGGCAGGCCCTGGATGTTGCTGGGAAAAATATTGCGCGGGCTGACCGGCACACCCATGCGCAAAATAGCCTTGGCAAACAGCTCGTTGGCCGAAGCTGAACCCGAGCCATTGACGTTGGCAAACTTGATGACAAAGTCGTTGACGGCTTCAATTCTTTTCATATGACCCCCACGCTTGTAGTTTCACGTACTGCGCTGGACAGGCCTTCGCCAGAGGCAAAGGCTCTTCGCGCTGTCCAAACCTGCGAAGGCAGGTTTGGAGCCGCAGCACTCAGCCCCGAGGGGGCCGTGCCTTGCTTGGGGCGGCCCTGCGCGGCGGCGTTCATGCTGGCACTCCCTGGCGTGTAGGGCTTACAGCTCTAGGTTTTTTATCTCGACTCGCGGGCCCGGCCTGCGTGGTGTTCAACAGGAACTTCTGCATGTCCCAAGCACCGGTTGGACAGCGCTCAGCACACAGGCCACAGTGCAGGCAAACGTCTTCGTCTTTCACCATCACGTTGCCGGTTTTCATCACACCCGACACATACAAATCCTGGGCAAGATTCAAGGCGGGGGCCTTGAGCCGTGCGCGCAAATCGGGCTCGTCGCTGTTGGCCGTAAAGGTAATGCAATCCATTGGGCAAATATCGACGCAGGCATCACACTCAATGCAGGTTTCCTGGGTGAACACGGTCTGCACGTCGCAGTTCAGGCACCGGTTGGCTTCCTTGAAAGCGGTGGCTGCATCAAAGCCCAGCTCCACTTCTACCTTGATATTGGCCAACGCAGTTTCCGCTTTTGCCCAGGGCACCTTGTAGCGCAGGTCATTCGACGTGTCGTTGTCGTAAGCCCACTCGTGAATGCCCATCTTGGCGGACATCAGGTTGGTCATCGGATCGGGCCGGCGGCTCACATCTTCGCCGTTGAGCAGGCGGTCTATCGACACCGCCACTTCATGGCCATGCGCTACCGCAGTGATGATGTTCTTCGGGCCAAAGGCCGAGTCACCACCAAAGAAGACGTTGGCAAGGCTGGCTTGGAAGGTGACTTTGTCAAGCACCGGCAGACCCCATTTGTCAAACGCAATGCCACAGTCCTGCTCGATCCAGGGAAAGGCGTTTTCCTGACCCACGGCGATCAGCACCGCATCGCACGGCACCAGCACGTCTGGCACACCCGTGGGCACCAGGCTGCGCTCACCCTTGTCGTTGTAGACCGCCTTGACCACCTCAAACGTCATGCCGGTAAGCTTGCCATCCACGTGCTCAAAGGTTTTTGGAACATGGAAGTTGAGAATCGGAATGCCCTCATGCTGCGCATCTTCTTTCTCCCACGGCGAGGCCTTCATTTCCTCAAAGCCACTGCGCACAATCACCTTGACATCGGTACCGCCCAGTCGGCGCGACGAACGACAGCAATCCATGGCCGTGTTGCCGCCACCTAAAACGATGACACGTTTGCCTATGCTGGTGATATGGCCGAACGACACCGAGGCCAGCCAGTCGATTCCGATGTGAATGTTGTCCGTAATCTCCTTGCGGCCCGGCAATTGCAGATCGCGCCCGCGCGGGGCACCGCAGCCCACAAAAACAGCGTCAAAGTCTTGCGCCAGCAGCGCCTTCATCGATTCCACTTTTTGATTGCCCTTGAAGTGAACTCCCATATCAAGGATGTAACCGGTCTCTTCATCAATCACCGACTCAGGCAGGCGAAAGCGGGGGATTTGCGACCACATGAAGCCCCCGGCCTTGGCCTCACCTTCAAACACGGTAATGTCGTACCCCAGCGGCGCCAGGTCACGCGCCACGGTCAAAGACGCCGGTCCGGCGCCAACGCACGCAATGCGCTTGCCGTTCTTGGTCGCAATTTTGGGCATGCGATTTGCGACATCGCTCTTCATGTCGGCAGCAACGCGCTTTAACCGGCATATAGCAACCGGCTCAGGCAAAGCTTTCTCCTCGTCCTCCACCCGGCTGCGGCGGCAGGCAGGCTCGCAAGGTCTGTCACAGGTGCGGCCCAGGATGCCCGGAAACACGTTGGACACCCAGTTGACCATGTAGGCATCGCTGTAGCGGCCTTGGCCAATCAAGCGAATATATTGCGGAACAGGCGTGTGGGCTGGGCAAGCCCATTGGCAATCAACGACCTTGTGGAAATAGGCCGGATTGACGATATCGGTTGGAAGCAAAACTTTCTCCTTCGCACCTGGGTTGTCGACGAAACACAAGTTCGCCAACGTGGGGTTGCTGGAAGTTTAGGCCTGTCACAACAAGTAACTGCCTAGGTGAATCCCGAGGACTGTCGCATTTATGTCAAGCCATGCTTCCAATTCTTCGGGTGTAGACCAGACGGAAATGTCTCGGCTTTGACTCGCTTCAGACCGAAGACTGCTGTGCCATTGCTGTAAAGGCGCGAGTCACCTCGGGCGGCGCCTGCACCAGCTCAATCAAAACGCCCTCGCCGGCAATCGGAAACTCTTCATTGGCCTTGGGGTGCAGAAAGCAGATGTCAAAGCCTGCCGCACCCTTTCGAATGCCGCCCGGCGCAAAGCGCACCCCCTTGGCCGTCAGCCACGCCACGGCTTGGGGCAAGTCGTCAATCCACAGGCCCACATGATTTAAAGGCGTGGTGTGCACCGCAGGTTTTTTGTCCATGTCCAGCGGCTGCATCAGATCCACCTCAACCTTGAACGGCCCCACGCCCATGGCGCAGATGTCCTCATCCACATTCTCGCGCTCGCTCACAAAATTGCCGGTGACTTCAAGCCCCAGCATTTCCACCCACAAAGCGCGCAAACGGCCCTTATCTGGCCCCCCGATGGCAATCTGCTGGATACCCAGAACTTTGAACGGGCGAGTCATTGGGCAACCACCATCCGCAGGTCCCCGGCCCACGTCACGCCAGCCAGGTCGGCACGCTCATGGCGAACGAAGCCAGCAAAACACTGCAAAATGCCCCAGTCGCGATAGACGTACGTTCTTGCTTTAAATTCATTCCTGTTCATTTCTTGGCTCCGTGCTTGCATTTTCAATGTCACGCAAATTCAACAATCGGCTGATCCACTGCCAGAGACTCCCCTTTGGCTGCCAGCACCTTGCCCACCACGCCGTCGGCAGATGCAAAAAGAACGTTCTCCATTTTCATGGCTTCGATGACAGCTACGCGCTCTCCAGCCTGCACTTTTTGGCCGACTTGCACCGCCACGTCCACCAGCAGGCCTGGCATGGGTGACAGGACGAAGCGGCTCATGTCAGGCGGCGCTTTAAAAGGCATCAACGCATGCAGCGCGGCGGCGCGGGGGGACAGCACCAGCGCATCCAGGCGCGTGCCATTGTGCGAAACGCGGATCGCAAGCGGATTCCTGCCCACACCACGTTCTACCTGGGCCGCAAACGGCACGCCGTTTACCGAGCCACGGATGCGCGCGCCGCCAAGATGCCAATTGCTGCATATTTCATAGCTACTTATGCCTGTCTCTATTCGGCTGGAGCCCGATTCAGCCTGAAAATCGGTGACAAATGCACGCTGCGGCGCGTTGTCTCCGGCTGCGCCAATTTTGACAACCACAAACTCTTCCCCCACCGTCACCCCATGGCCCGGCAACTGCCCGCTGATGCCGGCGGCCCGTCCGAGCAGGCGGCGATTCACATAAGCCGCCAGGGCGACCAGGAAATCAGGATCGTCGTGCGGCACCTCTTCGGCCTTGAAACCCTGGGCATAGTTCTCGGCGATGAAACCCGTATTGAAATCACCCGCGACAAATTTGGGATGCGCCAGCAAAGCCGCCTGAAAAGGAATGTTGCTGGAGATGCCGCGAATCACAAACCCGTTGAGCGCCTCTCGCATCTTGGCAATCGCATCAAGCCGGTCTGTGCCGTGCACGATGAGCTTGGCAATCATTGAGTCGTAAAACATCGGGATCTCGCCACCGTCCTGCACGCCCGTGTCTACACGCACCCCAAACAGCTGCGACGTGTCTGAGGCAAACATGGTCTGCTTTGGCGGCTGAAACCGCACCAACCGCCCGGTGCTGGGAAGAAAGCTGCGAAACGGGTCTTCCGCGTTAATGCGGCATTCCATCGCCCAGCCGTTACGCTGCACATCCTTTTGCGCCAGCGGCAAAGGCTCGCCTGCCGCCACGCGGATCATCAGTTCCACCAAGTCCAGCCCGGTGATGCATTCGGTCACCGGGTGCTCCACCTGCAGGCGTGTATTCATCTCCAGAAAATAGAAGCTCTGGTCTTTGCCCACCACAAACTCCACCGTGCCGGCGCTCTAGTATTTGACAGCCTTGGCCAACTGCACCGCCTGCTCACCCATGGCCTTGCGAGTTGCGTCGCTGATGAATGGGCTTGGCGCTTCTTCGATCACCTTCTGGTGGCGCCGCTGGATGGAGCATTCGCGCTCATTGAGGTAAATCACGTTGCCCTGGCTGTCGCCGATGAGCTGGATCTCAATGTGGCGCGGCTCTTCCACAAATTTTTCAATGAACACGCGATCGTCGCCAAAGCTGTTGCGCGCCTCGTTGCGGCAACTGGTGAAGCCCTCAAACGCCTCCTTGTCGTTGAATGCCACGCGCAGGCCCTTACCGCCACCGCCGGCCGATGCTTTGATCATCACCGGGTAGCCGACGCCTCTGGCAATCTCTACCGCCTTCTCAGCGGTCTCTATTGCGTCATTGACACCGGGAATGCAGTTCACGCCTGCCTTGCCCGCCAGCTTCTTGGATTCGATCTTGTCGCCCATGGCCGCAATCGAATAGTGCTTTGGGCCGATGAAGATGATTCCCTCCTCTTCAACCAGCTTCGCAAAACCCGCGTTCTCGCTCAAAAAGCCATAACCCGGATGTACCGCTTGTGCGCCTGTTTGCTTGCAGGCAGCGATGATTTTCTCGGCCCGCAAATAGCTGTCACGGCTGGGCGCAGGGCCGATGTTGACGGCCTCGTCAGCCAGTTCAACGTGGCGCGCGTCCTTGTCCGCATCAGAAAAAACAGCGACAGTTTTGATGCCCATTTTTTTTGCAGTGACGATGATGCGGCAAGCAATTTCGCCACGGTTGGCAATCAGGATTTTGGTAAACATTCGCAGTCTCCTGTTCGGGAATCAGTTTGTTGTGTTTTGAGCATTGGTCAAGGGCAAATCAGTGTGCACGTCGCTGCGGGTTGCTGAACCCGACGCTTGAAGAGCGGGCTGCCTGGGTGCTTTGCGTAGGTCAAGGAGGAGGCCAAAGGCCGGGGGACACGAAGCAAAGTGCCTGGGCAGCTCGCTCCAGTGCACGCCGGTCAGAGTAAAACTCTTCACGCCCATGCTCACAAAGGAATGTTGCCGTGTTTGCGCCAAGGGTTCTCAAGCTTCTTGTCCCGCAGCATCACCAGCGAGCGACAGATGCGTTTGCGGGTTTCATGCGGCAGGATCACGTCGTCGATGAACCCGCGTGCGCCCGCAACAAACGGATTGGCAAAGCGGGCTTTGTACTCGGCCTCTCGCGCGGCAAGTTTGGCGGGGTCGCCCTTGTCCTCACGAAAGATTATCTCGACTGCACCTTTGGCACCCATCACCGCTATTTCAGCGTTGGGCCAGGCGAAGTTGACGTCGCCACGCAGGTGTTTGGAACTCATCACGTCATAGGCACCGCCATAGGCTTTGCGGGTGATGACGGTGATTTTTGGCACCGTGCACTCGGCGTAGGCGTAAAGCAGCTTGGCGCCGTGTTTGATGATGCCGCCGTACTCCTGCGACGTGCCCGGCATGAAACCGGGCACGTCCACAAACGTCAACACAGGAATATTGAACGCATCGCAAAATCTGACGAAGCGCGCTGCCTTGATGGCGCTCTTGATGTCCAAACATCCCGCCAGCACCAGCGGCTGATTGGCCACGATGCCCACCGTCTGGCCTTCCATGCGGGCGAAGCCGATGATGATGTTTTTTGCGTACTCGGGCTGTATTTCGAAGAAGTCGCCATCGTCCACCGTTTTGACGATCAGCTCCTTCATGTCGTAGGGTTTGTTGGGGTTCTCTGGCACCAGCGTGTCCAGGCTCACGTCCATGCGCGTGGCCGGGTCGGCGTTGGGGCGCACGGGGGCCTTTTCGCGGTTGTTCAGCGGCAGGTAGTTGTACAGGCGGCGCAGCATGAGCAGCGCTTCCACGTCGTTCTCAAACGCCAGATCGGCCACGCCGCTCTTGGTGGTGTGGGTGATGGCGCCGCCCAGCTCTTCGGCGGTCACTTCCTCGTGCGTCACGGTCTTTACCACTTCAGGGCCAGTGACGAACATGTACGAAGAATCCTTCACCATGAAGATGAAATCGGTCATAGCCGGGCTGTACACCGCACCACCTGCCGATGGCCCCATGATCATACTGATCTGCGGGATCACGCCGCTGGCCATCACATTGCGCTGGAACACGTCGGCGTAACCACCCAGCGACGCAACGCCTTCCTGAATGCGCGCGCCACCCGAGTCGTTGAGGCCAATCACTGGCGCACCAACCTTCATGGCCTGGTCCATTACTTTGCAGATTTTTTCGGCGTGGGCTTCTGACAGCGCGCCGCCAAACACGGTGAAGTCCTGGCTGAAAACGAACACCAGACGGCCATTGATCATGCCGTAGCCGGTGACTACGCCATCACCAGGAATCTTGTTCTCCTGCATGCCGAAGTCCACGCAGCGGTGTTCCACGAACATGTCCCACTCTTCAAACGTGCCTTCGTCCAGCAGCAATTCGAGCCGCTCGCGTGCGGTCAATTTGCCCTTTTTGTGCTGCGCGGCGATGCGTTTTTCACCACCGCCCAAGCGCGCCGCTGCGCGTTTTTGCTCCAGTTTTTCGAGAATGTCTTGCATCGTTTACTTTCTGAGTGCGTGGTGACTATTTGTTGTGTAATTGCCTGGTCGGCAAAATACATTTGCTATATATTTATGAGCTACTTATACAATGTTTAAATGGGCTAGAAGCAGATTTCGCGCCGCAACAGAGGCCGGCATCTGCCCGCTGGCCAGCTGAGCCGTCATGTTGGCCAGCAAGGCACCCACTGCTGGGTTCTGCCTGAAGGCCTGCTTGAGCCCCGCATCTATGCGCTCCCACATCCACGCCAGCGACTGTTGCTGTCGGCGTACGGCCAGTTTGCCATTGGCGGTTTGCAGGTTTTTGAAATCAGTCACAGCCGTCCAAAACGCGTCAATGCCCTGCCCGTTCAAGGCACTGAGTTGCATGGCTTTTGGGTGCCAGTTGGCTTTGCCGGTTTTGCGTTCCATTGCATCGCCGAACATGCCCAGCAATTGCATGGCCGATGTGACCTGCAGTTGCGCACGCTGCGCAGCAATTGCGTCAATGTCAGCCTTGTTGATAACCACCAGATCGGCCAGCTCCATCACGCCTTTTTTGATGGCCTGCAGATCGTCGCCCGCATTGGGCAGCTGAATCAGCACAAACATGTCCGTCATGTTGGCCACGGCGGTTTCAGACTGGCCGACGCCCACAGTTTCGACGATCACCATGTCGTAACCCGCCGCTTCACACACCAGCATGGCCTCTCGCGTTTTCTCGGCCACACCGCCCAGCGTGCCGCTGCTGGGGCTGGGACGGATATAAGCCTGCTCGTGCACCGAGAGTTTTTCCATGCGGGTCTTGTCACCCAGAATCGACCCGCCCGACACCGTGCTGGACGGGTCAATCGTCAGCACCGCCACGCGATGGCCTTGCGCAATCAAATACAGGCCCAGCACTTCAATGAACGTGCTCTTGCCCACGCCCGGCACGCCGCTAATGCCCAGGCGGAACGACTTGCCGGTGTGCGGCAGCAGGGCCGTGAGCAGTTCGTCTGCCAGAACGCGGTGGTCGGCGCGGGTTGACTCCAACAGCGTGATTGCCTTGGCGATGGCGCGGCGTTGCTCGGTGCCGGTGCTGCGGACGATGGCGTCTACGCTGATCACGCCACCACCTCCTGGTTGACCGACCAGCGGTAGAAGATGTCGAATTCCTCTTCGCCCACTTTCACAAAACCATGGCGCAGGTAGAAGCGGTTGGCATCGCTTTGCGGCAGGGCTTCTAGCTTCACGTCGCGACCCTTTGCACGCGCCTCGGCCTTCACCTGCTCCAGCGCCCACGCGCCAATGCCCTGGCCTTGTGCCTCTGGCGCGAGATACAAATGCTGCAATTTCAAGGCATCGCCCTGTGGCCACAGGGTCAACAGGCCCACACGCTCGCCGTCTTGCACGATGTGCCGCATGAACTTCGGCCGCAAGTTGGAACGCATGCGATCACGCGAGCGCTCAATGCTGAATAGCCCCAAGCGCTCCAGGCTTTCACGCAGCGCGGCTTCGCGCAAGGCGGCCAAGGACTCGAAGTCTTCGGCCACCACTAGCTCAAAATAAATGCGTGGCAATGGGGTTGGCATTTACAAAATTTCAAACGCCCTGCCATCCGGCAGGCGATAACGCAGGAAATCTCGTCTGTCTTCGGTCAGGATGT
>JANYJD010000184.1 GCA_025358555.1 Rhodoferax sp. | reverse complement strand
TCAAAAAGCAGCTTTCCCGCTGCTGATGCGGGTGGCCTGGCCATCGTCCCCAAAACACCTTGATCAGCAGAATCAGACGGTTAGCATGAAAGACAACAGGTGCCATTGAAACCCCTTAGCCCGCCCAAGCCGCAGCGGGTGATTCCGAGTCTGGCGGCGGATGACTCGTCCGCAGTGGTGTCGCTGTACCAGTCAGACAGCAAGATTTACGCGCGTAGCGTTTCTGGCTGGTTCAATTACTGGCGCTGGGCCATGGTGTGGGCAACGCAATTGGTGTATTACGGGTTGCCGTGGCTGTCGATCAATGACCGCCAGGCCATGTTGTTTGACCTGGGTGCCCGGCGCTTTTATATCTTCAACCTGGTGCTGTACCCGCAAGATTTGATTTATCTCACGGGTCTTCTCATTATCAGCGCCCTGTCGCTGTTTTTGTTCACCGCCGTCGCCGGGCGGCTGTGGTGCGGCTACACCTGCCCGCAAACGGTGTACACCGAAATCTTCATGTGGGTGGAACGCAAGATTGAAGGCGACCGCAACGCCCGGATGCGCCTGGACAGTGGCCCCTGGGGCTTGCGCAAGGTCGCACGCAAGAGCGCCAAACACGCGGCCTGGATTGCGATTGGCCTGTGGACGGGCTTCACCTTTGTGGGGTATTTCACGCCCATCCGGGAACTCGCCAGCGAGGTTGCCAGCTTCTCATTGGGGCCCTGGGAGCTGTTCTGGGTGCTGTTTTATGGCTTTGCAACTTACGGCAACGCCGGCTGGATGCGGGAGCAGGTCTGCAAATACATGTGCCCCTATGCACGCTTTCAAAGCGCCATGTTTGACCGCGACACCCTGATCGTGACTTACGACGCCGAGCGCGGTGAAGGCCGGGGCTCGCGCCCGCGCAGCGACACCCCCGCGCAATACCAGGCCAAAGGCCTTGGCGACTGCATTGACTGCACACTGTGCGTGCAGGTGTGCCCCACCGGCATTGATATCCGCAAGGGCCTGCAATACGAGTGCATCAGCTGCTCGGCGTGCATCGACGTGTGCAATAGCGTGATGGACAAGATGAACTACCCGCGCGGGCTGATCCGCAACAGCACGCAAAACGGGCTGGAGCAAAAACTCACCCGCGATGAAATGTTTCGCCGGATCCTGCGCCCGCGCGTGCTGCTGTACACCGCCGTGCTGGCAATCTTGAGCATCGGCATGCTGTGGAGCCTGCTGGCGCGACCGCTGTTTAAAGTGGACGTGGTGCGAGACCGGGGCGCCATCGCCCGCATGGTCGGTCAGGGCCAGATTGAAAACGTCTACCGGCTGCAAATCATGAACGCCACTGAGCACGGCCAGCAGTATGCGCTCGCCGTCACGGGCATCGAAGGCGCACGCATTGTGTCAGACGCACAGGTGGCGGTGGATGCGGCCAGCGCGCGCTGGGTGCCAGTTCGAGTCCAGACTCCTCCCGGCTCTGCGACTGCGGGGTCGCATGCTATCAACTTTGTCGTTTCAGCACGGGGGGGCCGTCAAGACGACGTGGTGGAGAAATCTGTGTTCCTCGTGCCACGTTGAAAATTCGCCAAAAATGAAATCTGACATGAACTCACGGCCTTGGTGGAAAGAGCCCTATGTGTGGATGGTGATTGCGGGGCCGGTGTCTGCCGTGCTGGCCTGCGCCGTCACCGCTGTCTACATTTGGCAGGGGCCAGATGCGGTGGTGTCAGAAAACTATTACCGTGAAGGACTTCAGCTCGAAAAAGAGGCTCAGGCAGCCAAGCCCGCCATGCAACCCGCCAAAGTGGGCCGCAACCACAGCGCTACAGGTGGGAAAAAAGATGCCGCACCCTGAGTTGACTGACACCCCCGGTGTGCGGCATTGGGCGCTCATCGTCTGGCCCGCATTTCTGGCGGCGTGCCTGCTGGAGGCGCTGGTGTTTTCAATGGTGGATCCGGGCGAGGTGCACTGGATGGGTCATGCACTGCAGGCATCGCGCCAAGCCGTCTACACCGCTGCGTTTTTCTGCTTCTGGCTGATTGCCATGGCCTGCAGCGGCCTTGCGCTGTGGCTTCACAAACCCGCGCAGGCAGTCAATGGCAACCTCAGCGACACCAGTGCGGATTGACGATGCGCTGCAACGCATCCGCATCCCTGATGTGGACATGGCGCTGGTTGACATTAATGAGCCCCAAGTCTGCAAATTTTGAGAACGTGCGGCTCACGGTTTCAAGCGTCAGCCCCAGGTAGCTGCCAATTTCCTCGCGCGTCATGCGCAGGATGAAATCTGATTTTGAAAAACCACGAACATGCAGGCGCTGCACCAGGTTGAGCATGAACGCGGCCAGCCGCTCCTCGGCCTTCATGCTGCCCAGCAACTGCATGACGCCCTGCTCGCGGACAATTTCGCCGCTCATGATCTTGTGCAGGTGGTGCTGAAGCGCTTTCACATGGCGTGCAATTTCTTCCATGCGCCCGAACGGCAGTACGCAGACTTCGGAATCCTCCAGCGCAATGGCATCGCACGTGTGCAGGTCACCCGCCACGCCGTCCAGCCCCATGATTTCACCCGCCATCTGGAACCCGGTCACCTGGTCACGGCCATCTTCGGTGGTGACGCAGGTTTTGAAAAACCCGCTGCGGATGGCATACAGCGAGGTGAACTTTTCACCCGCATGGAACAGCGGGCGACCGCGCTTGACGGCCGGGCGCTTGACAACCAGTTCGTCAACGCGTGCCAGCTCGTCAGCGTTCATGCCAATCGGCATGCACAGCTCGTGCAAACTACAGTTGGAGCAGGCGATCTTGGCAACGACGCTGACGCCTTTGATTTTTCCAGGCAAGCAAGCCGGGCTCCCAAGGCCTGGCACAGGGGAGGAAAAAGTGACTGTGGCGCTGTCGAACATGGTGGCCTCCTGAATTTGTTTGGATGCGGATCTCAATTACTAAACAAAGGTTTGATCCACATCAATGTTTTATTTTTGTTTCCATGCATAGTCTAAGTTAATTCAATGGAACGGTTGATGTTTGGTTTTACGGCTGATTTGCATGTAGGCAAAAGCGGGTTTTCTTGCAGGACAACACGCCGTGCAACCGCCGTAGCTGCGCGCCAGGCGCGTAGCTCTTGAAGGCGATGTGATGCAGGGTGCCCTGGTTGCAACCGCTTTGCTCATGGGGCTGGCGGGCGGCCCCCATTGCATCGCCATGTGTGGGGCGGCTTGCGCCGGCATCGGGCGCAACGCAGGCGGTCGAAGTGCCCGCTCACTCTGGAGTTTCCAGGCGGGTCGGATGCTAGGGTATGCCGCATTGGGCGGCTTGGCCGCCACCTCGATGCAGGGTCTGGGCTGGCTCAGCATCCAGTCTGCTGCGCTCAGGCCCATCTGGACGCTGTTTCATGTGGCGGCAGCGCTGCTTGGGTTGATGCTGCTGTGGAAGGCGCGCCAACCCGTGTGGCTAGAAAACTCTGCGCGAAAGGTCTGGCGCGGCGCGCGTGCCATCACGGGCGCTGTGACCAGCGGGGCAAATGGCGGGCCCGCCGGCAAGTCACAGGGCGCAACACCGCTGCTGATCGGTGTGCTGTGGTCATTGCTGCCCTGCGGCCTGCTGTATTCCGCGCTGCTGGTGGCTGCCATGTCCAGCGGCCCGCTGGAAGGCGCGACGGTCATGGCGCTATTTGCCTTGGGCAGCGGCGTGTCCTTGATGGCTGGGCCCTGGCTCTGGCTCAGGTTGTGGCCGAGGGTGCGCGGGCAGGGGTCGAGCGTTATTCGATTCAGTAGCGATGGAGGGAATAGGGGGGACGGAAGGTGGGCCATCAGAATCGCTGGCTTGGCGCTGTTTGCAACCTCTGGATGGGCGCTGTGGATGGGGTTGGTGCATGGCACAGCGCCTTGGTGCCTGACGCCTTGAAGTAGCAATGCGTTTCGAAGCGCATTGGTGTTCCGGTCGGATGAGTGTCACGCCGCATAGCAAACTCCGTTGCCCCAAAATTAGGCCCAGCCACTCGGTCTTCCTGTGTCATAACACTTGCCGCTATTGAGGTAGCATCAATTCTGACCAGAAGTTTTATGCGCGGCCCTACGTTTAGTCAATACACTTGGCATTTCTATGAAGGGCTCGGTCATGCGGACAGACACGCATGACCGAGCTGGTTTTGCAACGGCCTGATGCGCCACCTTTCACGCAAAAGCTTCGAGCCCATGGCCGTGCGCACTGACCCCCGGCACTCCAGCGCACACCACCAGGCAAGCGTTCGCACCCAAGCCCGAAATTGCTTTGTCCCCTATGTGCATTTATCCAAATGGGGTGACGCAGGGCTAGAAGACAGCTTGTCAGAGTTCATCTGCGACTGACAAATCCCTTTAAGACGGCACGCGAGCAGTCAGGTGAGCAGACATCAACCACCGTCCATTGCGCTTCTCGTAAATATTTGTGGTTAACGCGGTGTAGTTGACGACCTCGCCTGTCTTGCGCTTGGCGTTGACGACCTCCGTGCCCGTGACCCAACCTACGTTGTCTCGGACGACTGCCGTTGGATTGTCGAGTTTTACCGACAGTTCAGAAAACCGTTCAGCAACTCCCAGCCAACTCTTGCGTACCTCTTCCCAGCCGATTGTTATCTGCCGTGCGTTGGGATGGATTGCAATCACGTGGGGCTCCTGCAAGGATAATGCTTCAAGGGCCGCTATATCAAGCCGCGACAGCGCCTCGTCGAATGCCCGGTTTACCGCAAGCATTTCTTCGACCGCTGAAGCGGGCTGTGCGGCGGCATCGGCGCTCCAAAGCGCAGCGCTGGCCAATGAGGTTATAGAGTAAAGGGCTCTTCGTCAATTTCACTGTGATTTTTCACTCACGCCGAACCCAAATCCAACTTGCCGCAATGAAACAAAATCCTTGCTCGGTAGTTGGTGAAGTTGCGAAACCCACGGGCGTTGGCCTTGATGAGTTGGATGACGCTG
>JANYJD010000152.1 GCA_025358555.1 Rhodoferax sp. | reverse complement strand
GGTCAAGAAGGTGTTCGTACAGCGCTGTGTCTTTCATGGATCTTCTACTCAATTTGAAAAGATAGATTCTGCTGGAGTGAAGAAAAAATCACAGTGGATTCGATGAAGAACCGAGTAAAGAATATTGCGGCGGTCATGTTGCATGGTTTTCTCCGTTGATTGAAGGTGAAGGGCAAGCCAAAGTCTGGATCTTTACGCCATCGCTATCAATGTCAAAATACAATCATCACTTGTCATTTTCGGTAAATCCGCATGTTGAATTCGTCTCCTACGATTCAAAACGTCCGCTACGCAAACCCGCTTCGCCCTGGTTTCGATATCGAGGTCATGCATCTGTCAGATCTTTTGCACCGTGCTACCCCTGCGCATTTCCAGGCGCCTCAGCGACCCCAGTTTCACCTGCTGTTTTTCATCACCCGGGGAAATGGCAGGCACTTGATTGATTTCCGTGCGCATTCATGCCGCTGCGGTACCGTGTTGCATGTTCGACCCGGCCAGGTGCAGCAATACGTGACTGCTCCAAGTTTCGAGGCTTTAGTGGTTCTTTTCTCGCCATCTTTTGTGCCGTCAGATCATGAGCTGACACGATTGAGCGGCCACGACAGTTTGATTGACCATGTGTTGCCAGATAGCTCCTTGCTTACCGTCGGCCCAACTGCAGCTCTCATAGGGCGGGAATTCGAGCAGTTGTGCAGCGAGTACGGCCAGTTGGAAGCATCGCCGCTGAGCATCAGCCTGATAAGGCATCTGCTGCAGGTACAGCTGTTGCGTCTGGCCTTGTTGTCGATCACAAAAAATTCCGCCGCGCCGCTTTACACAGCGGCATCCCGCACGGTAGCGAGATTTCAGCGTGAACTGGAGGTCCGATTTACCCAGAGCCACAAAGTGGGTGATTTCGCGAGTTGGTTGAATTGTTCACCCAGAACTTTGTATTCCAGCTGCATGACAATGCGAGGTGTGGGTCCGAAGTCCCTGATCGAACACAGAGTAATACTGGAGGCGCAACGTCTGCTCGTGCATACCGCCTTGCCCGTCGAGGGTATCAGCGTTGAACTTGGCTTCGACGAGCCGCCCAACTTTACACGCATTTTCAGGCGTATTGCTGGCGTAAGTCCTGGCAGTTTTCGCGATGACCGCCGTCGTGCGTTGGAAGTTCAATGACGCGAAAAAAACCGCAGGCAAAAATTTAGAGATGCATGCACTGAGAGACTGGCCGCTCGAAGCATGTACCCGAATTGCCTGCGTGTTGACCTAGATCAGCGACACGCTGATATCACCTGTGAAGTGCGCTAGTCCGTGCCCGCAATCACCGTGCGCTGAATCAACCGGTCATCCCCCAGCACAATCATCGCAAACAGCAACTCGTCCAGGTTGCTGGCGCGTGCAGTTTTGCGCGCAAGCAGCGGCGTGGCAGTGGGATTGAGCACAATGAAGTCAGCCTCGCAGCCGGGTTGCAGGTTGCCAATCACGCCATCCAGCCGCAGCGCGTTGGCGGCACCCGCCGTGTGCTGCCACCACAGGTGCTGCGGGCTTAACGACAGGCCTGGCTTGCTCTGCAATCCTTCGACCGACGTACGCCCCACGTAATACGCCGCCAGCATGGTGTGCAACGGGCTGAACGAAGTGCCACCGCCCACGTCACTGGCCAGGCCGTAGCGGTAGCCCACGCGGTCTGCGCCTGCGTAGTCAAAAAAACCGCTGCCCAGAAACAGGTTGCTGGTGGGGCATACCGCCGCCGCAGCGCCGGTGTCGCGCATCAGGGCCCGGTCGTCGTCGTCGAAATGGATGCAGTGGGCGAAGACGGCGCGGTCACGCATCAGGCCGAAGTCGGCGTAGGTGGCCAGGTAGCTGCGTGAGTTGGGAAACAGCTCACGCGCCCACTTGATTTCGTCTTTGTTCTCGGCCACGTGGGACTGAATCCACACATCCGGGTACTTGGCTGCCAGTTCGCCTGCGCCGCGCAGTTGCGCATCGGTGCAACTGGGTGCAAAACGCGGGGTGATGGCGTAGCCTAAGCGGCCCTTGGCGTGCCACTGCTGGATGAGCGCCTCCGTATCAATCAGGCTTTGTTCGGTCTGGTCCCGCACGCCGTCAGGCGAATGCCGGTCTTGCAGGCATTTGCCGGTGATCATGCGCATGCCGTTGTTTTTAGACTCAGTGAACAGCGCGTTAACCGACTCGGGATGCGAGGTGGCAAAGGTCTGCGCCGTCGTCACGCCATTGCGCAAAAGCTCTGATATAAAAAATGTAGCTGCTTGTGCAAAGTAGTCGGGGGCTACGAAGCGTTTTTCCTCTGGAAAAGTAAAGTTTTCAAGCCATGGAAGCAAACCCGCTGCGGGCGAGCCAATCACATCGGTTTGCGGATAGTGGATGTGCATATCCACAAACCCGGGGGCGATGATGCGGCCGGGCAGATGCTCCACCGCGATGCCGGGGAACTGGCCAACCAGCTCGCGGTACGGCCCCACCGCCTGAACAGTTTGCACGCCGGCCGGGCCAGGGCCCACCACCAGCAGGCCGTCTTCCTCATAGACGGCGGACTGGTGGGGGTCGCGTAGCGGGTCAAAGCGGAGAACTGCGGCGCGGTAAGCTTTCATGGCGTGCAGGTTACCGCAAGTCGCGCACCACTATTTGGCAACCTTGCCCTGAACGCCTTCCACCAGCCAGTTCATGCTCAGAATCTGGCCATCGGCAAGGGTCTTGCCCGCCTCAATCACGATGTTGCCTTCGTTGTCTTTAACATCGCCTGCGCGTGCCGTGAATGGCCGCAATATACCCGCAGCAATGTCGTTTTGACGGGCCAGCACCTCGGCCTGCACGGCTTTGGGCACTTTGGGGCCAAAGGCATCGACGCGGACCATGCCGTCTTTCACGCCGCCCCACACGTTGCCGCTTTTCCAGCTGCCATCCAACACCGCTTTGGCGCGTTGCGTGTAGTAGCCGCCCCACTTGTGGGTGACGGCCACAATTTGCGCGTCAGGGGCCACTTTGCGCATGTCGGAGTGATACGCCACGGCCATTTTTCCGCGCTCTTGTGCCGCCACCATCACAGCGTTGGAGCCGGTGTGGAAGGCGATCACATCCACGTTCTGGTTGAACAGCGTCATGGCAGCATCGCGCTCTTTCGGCGGGTCAAACCACGCGCTAAGCCAAACCACTTTGACTTGCGCCTTGGGATTGACCGAGCGCATGCCGAGCGCAAACGCATTGATGCCCTGCAGCACTTCGGGGATGGGAAAGCCCGCCACGTAGCCGGCGATGTTGGTTTGCGTCACACGGCCCGCCGTGATGCCCGCGAGGTAGCGGCCTTCGTAGTAGCGCGCGTTGGCGGCCGCTACGTTGGCCGTTGTCTTGTAGCCCGTGATGGACTCAAACTTCACATCCGGGAATTCCTTGGCCACCTTGAGCGTGGGCTCCATGTAACCAAAGCTGGGCGTGAAAATCAGCTTGTTGCCCTGCTGCGCCAGGTCGCGAATCACGCGCTCTGCATCCGGCCCTTCAGCCACGTTTTCAACATAGGTAGTTTTCACCTGTTTGCCCAGCGCGTTCTCGACGGCTTTGCGGCCTTCGTCATGCTGGTGAACCCAGCCAGCATCGGTCACCGGTGCCACGTAGACAAAGGCGATTTTTAGTGGCTCTATTCCGATGGCCGCTGTGGGGAGGGATTGAGAGAAAGCGAAGGGGAAACAACTAGCGGCCACGACTGTGGCTGCGAGGTTTTTATACATGGTAGTCCTCTACATGGCTCTGAATTACAAAAGGCAATGCCCGTCAGAGCGGCGGGCATTTCGTTGATTTTAACCGAGTGTGCGTCCTCGGCAGAATCAGCACATGAGCTGCAGTTATGCTGTGGCCGGCCAATTCGAGCAGGCGATGCCCACCATCCCCGAGCCGCACGGCAGTTGGGTCAATGCGCTGTCCAAGGAATGGCTGGTGCGGTATGGAACGGTTGATCTGTTGTGATCACGGCTTTGTTGCTCGCCAGTGTTCACTGAGTTGGCCTCTGCGCAAACATCAACGCTTGAACAGAAACTTACATTACATGCCGTGCAATTGCCACAAAGCACTGATACGCTTTGCAGAGGCCAGCCTGTCTGTTCAAGCAATATTTTGACGGCATAAGTGCATCAACTATGTCGTCTCTGTCCCCGCAATGGCTAACGTGGTGTGTCCCGGAAGCCTGACAACCCTATGCCCTACAACGTTCCAGCGCCCGCGCTGGGGCGGGCCTTAACCGCGCAGACGTACAAATTTTGAATAAAGGAGCATGTATGACTACCCCGCTTTTTGGAAAACTCAAGTTGTTTTGTATCGCCATCACGCTTGCCTTGGGCGCGTGTGGCGGCGGATCCAGCTTGCCCCCGCCAGCCCCCGTACCCGTACCCGTAGTCGTTGCCCACCCGGTGCCTGACAAAAGAAGTGTTTTAACGCTCCAATTGATGGACACCAGAAGTCAAGCAGCAGGCACAGGCCCACTGAGAGACAACCCATACGACAGTTTTTCGTTTTTGTTAAACGGCAATCCTGTCGTTGTTACATCGCGCGCCATAGACGATGCCAAAACGTTCGCCGACCTGCGTTCTGCTATTGAAAGTGCCATCAATGCCATGAAACCAACCACCCCGTCGCTGGTAGATTTGGCGGTCACGCTGGGGCCTAACTACGCCGTGACTGACCCGAGTTCCGGTCTGCCAGCCGTGGGCCAATCGATTTTGATAACTGACCTAGGCGGCGGAATAATTACAGTTAACCCCAACGGTGGGTGGGTTACGTCTTATGGCTTTATTCCGATAGACTCTATGTACCGTAGAACAATTGATAGCAATTCTGTATCTCCATGACCCGAGTTGGGTGCCAGAGCGGCCCCTGAAGCGTCAAATCTTTCAGTCCAGCATCGGCAAAAAAAATGTACAGTGCCTTAATGAAAGCTTTCAAACACGCTGTTTAAACGGTCGATGCAGTTACGACGCAGGCTGGCATCCATAAAACTGGCCTCAAAGCTGTTGCGCGCCAGCATATAGGCGTGTTGTGCGGTAAGTCCCAAAGCGGCAAATGTCTGTGTGAAGTTTTCATTGATGTAGCCGCCGAAATACGCCGGGTCATCAGAGTTCACAGTTGCCACAATGCCCGCATCCAGCATGCCGCCCAGGTTGTGGTCAGACAGGTTTTTGAAGACGCACAGCTTCAGGTTTGACAGTGGGCACACGGTCAGCGGGATTTTGTCTTTGGCCAGCCGCTGCATCAGGGCTGCATCCTTGAAGGCCTGCACCCCGTGGTCGATGCGCTCCACCTTCAGCACGTCCAGCGCGCTCCAGATGTAGGCGGGTGGTCCCTCCTCCCCGGCATGGGCCACGAGGCGAAAGCCGAGTTCGCGGCAGCGGGCAAACACCTTTGCAAACTTCTCGGGCGGGTGCCCCATCTCGCTGGAGGCCAGGCCGATGCCAACGATCCTGTCGCGGTAGGGCAGCGCCTGCTCCAGCGCTTCAAACGCCTCGTCTTCGCTGAGGTGGCGCAAAAAGCACAGGATGAGCGAGGCGGTCATGCCGAACAGCGCCTGGGCATTACCGCACGCACGGTGCAGGCCGTTGATGACCACGCCCGAGTCCAGGCCGTGCGCCGTGTGGGTCTGGGTGTCAAAGAATATCTCGGCGTGCAGCACATTGTCTGACGCGGCACGCTTCAGGTAGGCGTGCGTCATGTCGTAAAAATCTTGCTCAGTTTTCAGCACCATCGTGCCTTGGTGGTAGATGTCCAGAAAGCTCTGCAGGCTGTCAAATACATAGGCGCGGCGCAGCGAGTCAACATCCGGGAACGCAAATTGCACCGCGTTACGCCGCGCCATGGCGAAGATCAGTTCAGGCTCCAGCGAGCCCTCAATGTGCATGTGCAGCTCGGCTTTGGGCATGCGCCGCAGCAGATCGGGCAGGCGGTCTGGCGCGACTGGTTTGACTGCAAATTTCGACGGGTTCATCAACACAGTCTAGCGGCAAATCCACCGTGCTTCAAACGCCACCGCTTGGGTGGTACGCCAGCGAGCAAGCAAGTAACGAACACGCAAGCTTGGGCACACAAGATGCCCGCCGTAGCAGCCGTCTATTTTTTATTCTTCTCCATCTGGTTTGCCATATCCTGCATTTGTTTGGCGAAGGCTTCCATCTGCTTGACGTCAATTTTCACTTCACCATCCGGTGTTTTGATGGTCATGGATGCGGCTTCACCGCCTGCTGCGGCACCTGCTGC
This sequence comes from Rhodoferax sp., assembly GCA_025358555.1. Lineage (GTDB taxonomy): Bacteria > Pseudomonadota > Gammaproteobacteria > Burkholderiales > Burkholderiaceae_C > JANYCG01. The sequence continues at coordinate 18,693 of JANYJD010000152.1, read as the reverse complement.
GGCGCCTGCTGCAGCGCCTGGCGTGCTGGGTGCCGTACTGGGTGTCACACGGATGGACGCGTTGCCAGCGGGCGTGTTGATGGTGACATCGCCACCGTCGGTGCCGCCCATTTTGAAGCCAGGGTGGGAAGGCCTGAAGGCACTGGTCACATAGCCCAGCACCACGCCAGCCACGATGCCGCAGACAGCGACTACCAGCATGTACGGAATGGTTTTTTCCTTGGGGTTTTTCATCAGCACCGGCATGCCGACGTACATGACGTACAAGGCATAAAAAGCCACCAGCAGGCTGATGATCCCCAAAGCAGGAAAAATGTTGAAAATGCCTGCCAGCAGCACGGGGGTGCTGCCAAAGACGACCAGCTTGAGACCTTGAATCATGCTGTTTTGCCCGCCAAAAGTGGGGGCCAAAGCACTGACCAGCCAGCCCATGGCAAACGTCATCACCAAAGTCAAAACATAATTGGTGACCATCATCGCCAGACCAGTGCCAATGGGAAGACGCATGCTGAAACCAAACCCACCAATGCCAATGACGGACATGCCTATGAACATCGCCACCGCAGGAATGGCCGCCAAAATCACCATATAGGGCACATACAGTGATTGAGGTGTGTGGGTTTCGGCGTCAATGGTCGGCCAAGTGCCAACGGGATTGAGCGAGATGGCTTTGGCGCGTTCGACAATGTCCATGGGATGTCCTTAATTTTCGACGTGTTGACCAGTTGAAACTGCGCTTAGCATGCCCCAAAAACGATCTCAATGCAACATTTAGCATGCCGTTTGGCATGCCAACGAGGCAGGCGCCTGAACTGATCGTGTGTTTCCAGCCAGGAATGAGTCTGAAGCGGCAAACTCAGGCCGACCAGGTGTGCGAGTTCATCAACACACGCCAAAGGTGATGCCAAGCTGCTGCAAATGCCTGCGGTAGGCCGAAGAGGCTTTGTCGGCCGGTGTGTGCAATTCGGCGCGCAAATCCAGCGGCAACAGTTTCGGGTTTTGCGATTCCAGCACCGGCTTGTCCTGCATGAAGATGGCATGCTGGAAATCACGCAGCTCGGTGTCCGGGGATCCGATATCGGCCACGGCCAGGCGGAACCAGACGCGGCTGGCCTCGGACCCCATCGGGCAAATGAACAATGCGATGGACTCGCGGTAGCCCGAGGCATGGTTGCTTACAGTTTGCGGCTCTCTGTCTGGCATTTTTTCAGACACTTTGGTCAGCACTGCGCTGAAAGGTGCGGTCACCTCATAGGTGTACTCCACCTGAGTGGCGGTGGTGGCGTTCAGGCTGGAATGCGGTTGCCACGCCCGGCATCGTGTCGCCATGAGACCGTGGGCTGTGACCTCGACCCGATAGTCGTCAATGGCAGTGGCGCTGCGCGTGCCGAGTGAACCTTCATGCACAAATCCAAAGTGGGCCATGTCCAGAAAATTTTCCACAATGCGTGGCGCGCTGGTCGCCACGTCATACGGGCCGCAATTAAGCTTGCGCAAATGGGTGCCGTCTTCAGCAGCAAATGCCGGAACTCCGCTGCCGGCGTCAGACACGGTGCCGATGGCGGGCGCAATTTGAACCCAGACCATTCCATATTTTTCACAGGCGTTGTAGGTGCGCGCGCAATGCGATTCAGGTGGCACAAACGTGGGCAGCGCAGGCACATGCGCACATTGACCGCCCGGGGCAAACTGCCAGCCGTGGTAAGCGCACTCCAGCCGATCCGCGATGACCCGGCCCATGGACAGTCGGGCGCCGCGATGCGGGCATTGATCGGCCCACGCATGCACCGTGCCGGTAGCATCACGCCACAGCACCAGCTGGCGCTCAAGCAAGGTGGCAGCAAGCGGTTGCTCTAAAACGTCTTCACCCAGCGCAACCGGATGCCAATGGGTTTCTTCGATCATTTGCAGAGTTTAAAAAGACAAAGCTGCCCGAAAGCAGCTCTGTCAAGCGCGCTGAATCAGTGGCGCTGCGTAGAGGCTACCTATGCAGGCTACCCGGGCAGCCTTATTTTTTCCCGCCGGGCACCTTGCCTTCAACTCCTTTGACGTACACATTCAAGCCACCCAGGTACTTGTCATCCGCAGCGGCGTCTTTGGCAACCATTTCCTTGCCGGTGTTGTCGGTGAGCGGGCCTTTCCAGATGACGAAACTGCCGTCGGCCAGGCCTTTTTTGACTTCGGCCACTTTGGCTTTGGTCTCGGCGGGCACGTCTTCGGCAATCGACACAATGTCAATCGCGCCTTCTTTCACGCCCCACCACACGCCTGTGCCGCCCTTCCAGGAGCCGTCCAACGCTTCCTTGGTGGCCTTGATGTAATAGGGAGCCCAATTGATAACGGCAGAGGCCAAATGGGCTTTGGGGCCGTAGGCGGTCATGTCGGAATCCCAGCCAAAGGCACGTTTGCCTTTTTCCTGCGCAGTTTTGAGTACAGCGGGCGAGTCGGTGTTCTGGAACAGCACGTCAGCGCCGCCGTTGATGAGCGCAGTGGCGCCTTCGGTCTCTTTGGGCGGGTTGAACCACTCGTTGATCCACACCACTTTGGTCTTGACTTTGGGGTTGCTGGACTGCGCGCCCAGGGTAAAGGCGTTGATGTTGCGGACGACCTCGGGGATTGGGATGGACGCCACCACGCCCAGCGTGTTGCTCTTGGTCATCTTGCCGGCAATGATGCCCGCCAGGTACGCGCCTTCGTAGGTGCGGCTGTCATAGGTGCGCATGTTGTCGGCCTGCTTGTAGCCGGTAGCGTGCTCAAACTTCACATCCTTGAAATCGGGCGCAACCTTGAGCATGGGCTCCATGTAGCCAAAGGTGGTGCCGAAAATCAGCTTGTTGCCCTGGGTGGCCATGTCGCGCAGCACGCGCTCGGCGTCGGCCGATTCGGGCACGTTTTCAACGAATGAGGTCTTGATTTTGTCGCCAAACTCTTTTTCCAGCGCCTTGCGTGCGTTGTCGTGCGCAAAAGTCCAGCCGCCATCGCCCACCGGGCCAACGTAGGCAAACGCAATTTTCAGGGGCTCGGGCTTGGGTGCGGGCGCGGGGGCCGCTGCCACCGGGGCAGGTGATGGCACAGGGGCAGGCTCCTCCTTCTTGCCACAGCCCACCAGGGCGGCACTGGCCACCGCAGTGAGGGCTGCGAATTTGAGTAGCGAGCGCTTTTGCAAATCTGTCATGTGTGTTCCTTAATTTTTGAAGTTACGACGGGTGAAAAAAAAGACGGTTAATTATGAACCGGGAAAGGGGTAAGGCCGTCACGTGCCAGGGTAGAACGGCTTGCCAATGGACGCTGGCATGTTGATTTTGATCCATTGCGGGTTTCTGGATATCAACGCCAGCACCAAAATGGTGGCCAGGTACGGCAGCATCGTCAAAAACTGCGGGGGTACATCCACCCCAATCCCCTGCAGGTGAAATTGCAGCATGGTGACACCGCCAAACAGGTAAGCGCCCAGCAAGACACGTGCCGGGCGCCAGGTCGCAAAGGTGGTCAGCGCCAGCGCAATCCAGCCCTTGCCGGCCACCATGCCCTCGACCCACAGCGGCGTGTAGATGACCGAAATGTAAGCACCAGCCAGGCCGCACAACGCCCCACCGACCACCACCGCCAGCAGCCGGATGCGCCGCACCGGGTAGCCCAGCGCGTGGGCCGACTCGGGGCTCTCGCCCACGCTGCGCAGCACCAGGCCGCTGCGCGTGCGGTACAAAAACCAGATCAGAGCCAGGGCCAGAACCACCGTCAAGTAAACCAGCGGATGGTGGCGAAACAGCGCCGGGCCCAGCAGCGCAATATCGGCCAAACCAGGAATGGCGTAGCTGGCGCGGTCGGGGATTTTGGCCTGTACAAAAGCCGTGCCCACAAAGGCCGAAAAACCCGTGCCAAACAGCGTGAGCGCCAGCCCCGTGGCGTACTGATTGGTGTTGAGCCAGATCACCAGCAGGCCAAATATTGCAGCCAGCAGCGCCCCAACGCCCATGCCAGCGGCAAAACCAAGCCAGTCGTTGCCGGTGTGCACCACGGTGGCAAAGCCCGCAATTGCTGCGCACAGCATCATGCCCTCGGCCCCGAGGTTGACGATGCCAACTTTCTCGTTGATCAGCAACCCCAACGACGCCAGCGCCAGCACCGTGCCCGCGTTGAGCGTGGCGGCGATCAGCAGTGCATAGGAATCCATCAATTGCCTCCTTTAGCTTTTGTCGGCGCTGCTATCTACCGGTGAAACACCGTGGGACCGGCTTTGCCGGACCACTGGTGTTGCCCCCTGCAAGGGGGAAAGCGGAGCGACACGAAGTGCGCGAAGCCGGGGGGTGAGCCTGTAAGCCACGAGGGTGTCGCAGGCCAGCAGGCTGAACAGAAGCAAACCCTGGAACACGCCCGTGAGCGATTTGGTCAGCCCCAGGCGCGACTGCGCCATCTCGCCGCCAATATAAAACATGCTCATCAAAATAGCCGAAAACACCATGCCCACCGGATGCAGCCGCCCCACAAACGCCACAATGATGGCCGCAAAGCCGTACCCGGCCGGCACATAAGTGGTGAGCTGGCCAATCGGCCCCGCCACCTCCAGCGCGCCCGCCAAGCCTGCGGCACCGCCCGAAATCAGCAACGCCGTCCACAACGCCTTGCGCGATGAAAACCCGGCGTAACGCGATGCCGCCGGGGCCAGCCCGCCGACCTGCTGCGCAAAACCGGCCCGCGTGCGGAACAGGAACATCCACACCAGCAACACCCCCACCAGAGCCATCAGCGCGCCAATGCTGACGCGCGACCCGGTAAACAGGCGCGGGATGCGCGTGGCCGCTTCAAACGTCTGGGTTTGCGGAAAATTGAAGCCCTGCGGGTCTTTCCACGGCCCGCCCACCAGGTAGCTCAAAACCTGAACCGCCACATACACCAGCATGAGACTCACGAGTATTTCATTGGCGTTGAAGCGGTCGCGCAGCAGCGCGGTGAGCGCCGCCCACAGCATGCCGCCCAGCACCCCCGCCAGCACCACGGGGATGACGATCCAGCCGCCCGTGGTTTTGTCGGCCAGCAGCGCCACGCCACCCGCGCAGATGGCACCGATGATGTACTGCCCTTCGGCGCCAATGTTCCACACGTTGGAGCGGAAACACACCGCCAGGCCCAGCGCGATGATCAACAGCGGCGTGGCCTTGACCAGCAGCTCACCCAGCGCGTAACCGCTTTTGATGGGCAGCCAGAAAAACATCTCCAGCCCCTTGATCGGATCTTTGCCCAGCGCCACAAACAGGATGACGCCGATGAAAACTGTCATCAGCAGCGCCAGCACGGGCGAGCCATAAGACCAGAACTGCGAGGGCTGCGGACGCGCTTCAAGCTTCAAGGCAAAGCTAGGCATGGGCTGCCTCCGCTGCGTTGGCAGCGCCCCACAGCCCGCTCATCCACACGCCAATCTTCTCCACCGTCGCGTCCGCCACCGGCACCGATGGACTCAAGCGCCCGCGTGCGATCACGTGCAGCCGGTCACTCACCTCAAACAGCTCATCCAGCTCTTCGCTCACCACCAGCACGGCGCAACCGGCATCGCGCAGCGCCAGGATGGCTCCGCGAATTTGCGCCGCAGCACCCACATCCACGCCCCAAGTGGGCTGCGACACGATCAGCAGCTTCGGGTGGGCATCAATCTCGCGCCCCACAATAAACTTCTGCAAATTGCCACCCGAGAGCGACTTGGCCGCCGCATTGGGGCCACCGGCCTTGACGTTGAAGCGCTTGATGATGTCGGCCGCCTGCGCTTGCAGCTTGCGAAGGTTGATCCAGCCGCCCGCGAAGCCAGGATGCGAGATGGATTCATCACGCGTGAGCAGCAGGTTATGCGCCAGACCCAGCGTGGGCACCGCGCCGCGCCCGAGGCGCTCTTCGGGCACAAAGTGCAGACCCAGCGCGCGCCGCCCGCCCGGATGCAGGCCCGCCACGTCAACCTCGCCCATGCAAATGGATCCGGCCGGGGGGCGCACATCTTCGCCCGACAGTGCCAGCAGCAGCTCCTTTTGCCCGTTGCCAGACACCCCGGCAATGCCGACCACCTCGCCCGCGCGTACTTCCAGCGCCACATCATCCAGGTCCACGCCAAACTGGTCTTCACGCGGCAGCGTCAATCCGTGAACGCGCAGCACGGCTGCACCGGCGTGCAGCGCACGGTGCACCAGTTGCGGCGGCTCGGCCCCAATCATCAGGCGCGACAGCGAGGCATTGGTTTCCTGCGACGGGTTGCACACCCCCGTGACCTTGCCGCCGCGCAACACGGTGCAAGCAGTGCAAAGCTCGCGGATTTCATGCAGCTTGTGGCTGATGTACAAAATGCTGCAGCCCTCGCTGGCCAACTTTTTGAGCACCACAAACAGTTTTTCCACTGCCTGCGGCGTCAGCACCGAGGTCGGCTCATCCAGAATCAGCAACCGCGGATTGGTGAGCAGGGCGCGGATGATCTCCACGCGCTGCATCTCGCCCACGCTCAAGGTGTGCACCGGGCGGGCCGGGTCAATGTCCAGCCCGTATTCAGCGGCTTTGGTGTTGATGGACTGCGTGACCTGCGCCAGGCTTAAGTGCTTGTCCAGCCCTAGCCACACATTCTCGGCCACGGTGATGGTGTCAAACAGGCTGAAGTGCTGGAACACCATGCTGATGCCCAAAGCGCGCGCCTCCTGCGGGTTGCGGATGTGCGCCACCTTGCCATTGAAGGTGACGCTGCCCTGGTCGGGCTTGACCGAGCCATAGATGATCTTCATCAGGGTGGACTTGCCCGCGCCGTTTTCACCCAGCACGGCATGGGTTTCGCCGGGCATGACGGTCAGCGACACATCGCTGTTGGCCACCACCGCCGGATAGCGCTTGGTGATGCCGGAAAGAATCAGGCGCGGGGTAGCAGACATGGAAGACATGACAACAGAGGCAGGGCAAATCTCACAATTTTCACGATACCGGGCTTTTGTCATATGCTAACGCGAGACGAGGCATTTTTCGGCTCCAAAGTGGCCTATCTTCACCGTATGCTATGTCGATGATCTCCCGCCAGCCTGCCCTATCCCACATGATTTCAAGACCGATTCAATTTGTCCGGCGAGGCGAAAAGGTTTCGCTTTTCAACGTGCCACCCACCCGCACCCTGCTGCAGGTGCTGCGGGAAGACCTGAACTGCACTGGCACCAAGGAAGGCTGCGGCGAGGGCGATTGCGGTGCCTGCACCGTGGTGCTGGCCGAGTTGACGCCGCCGCCTGCGGGGGCGCCCGTGTTGTCCGGCCGCGGGCGCATCAAGTACTCCGCCATCAATAGCTGTATCCGTCTGGCCCATTCGATTGATGGCCTGGCGCTGTGGACGGTGGAAGATCTCACCACCGACCCTTTGCTGGAACCGAAACCGTCGCCAGCGGACGGTGGGCTAGGCGCACGGAGCGCAGAGACCGGAATGGACACGAAGGTCCATGAGGATTTCGACACGTGGGATATCGAAGAGCCCACTTCCATTTGCCGCGCAACAACGCCCCCCGTTCGCGCAGTTGGTTTGCATCCGGCGCAGCAGGCGATGGTGCAGTGCCATGGCTCCCAATGCGGTTTCTGCACGCCAGGCTTTGTGATGAGCCTGTTTGGCATCTACCAGAACCGCATTTGCCAGGGCGAGCCGGTATCGCGCGAACTGGCGCTGGAAGACCTGTCGGGCAACCTGTGCCGCTGCACCGGCTACCGACCGATTGTTGACGCAGCGCAGGCCATGGGCCAGTTGCCGCCCGTACGCGTGAATGAAAGCAAACTGCTACAACAATTGCAGCTACTAAAGCATACAGAACAAGGGCTACAGCCTGATTTTACCTACTTTTTGCCGCAAAACCTGGCCCAACTGCTGTCCGCCCGTGCGCAGGCACCCCAGGCCCAGATTGTGGCAGGCTGCACCGATGTCGGCCTGTGGATCAACAAGCTGCACATGGATTTTGCGCAGGTGCTGGATGTGACACAGGTGCAAGAGTTCAAGCGCGTGGAGAAGTACCCGCACCACATCGCCATCGGCGCGGCCGTGTCGCTGGCCGATGCTTTTGCCGCGCTGGTGCAGGACCGCCCGCACTTGCGCAATTTTGCCAACCGGTTCGCTGGCTTGCCGGTGCGCAACTCGGGCACCTTGGGTGGCAATGTGGCCAACAGTTCGCCGATTGGCGACAGCATGCCGCTGCTGATTGCGCTGGGCACCAACATTGTCCTGATGGGTGAAAAAGGCCACCGCGAGATGCCGCTGGAATCGTTTTACACCGGCTACCGGCAAAACGTATTGGCCAACGACGAGGTGCTGGCATGGGTCAAGGTGCCAAAGGCCACACCGGGCGAGTTCTCGCGCGTCTACAAAATATCCAAGCGCTTTGACGATGACATTTCTGCGGTGTGCCTGGCGGTGAACCTGCATGTGGAAGATGGCGTGGTGACCCGTGCGTCCATTGGCGCGGGTGGCGTCGCAGCCACACCGGCCCGCGCGCGTAGCACCGAAGCCGCGCTGGCGGGCCAGCCCTGGACGCAGGGCACGGTAGAGCGGGCCATGGCAACGCTGCGCGCGGAGTTTTCACCCATCTCCGATATGCGCGCGTCCAGCGTCTACCGCACGCAGGTGCTCGGCAATCTGCTGCAGCGCTTCTGGCTGGAGAGCCACGGATTGCAGCAGATCAATCTGGCGTGCTTTGATGTGGAAGGAGAAGCGGCATGAACGCGCCAGACAAATTTCCTGAGCTTCTAAAACCGCAAACATCGCCGCAGAAAATGCTGCACAGGGCACCGCACACAGTGCGCCATCAAAGCGCTGCGGGCCACTCGCAGCCGCACGAAAGCGCCGCGGCCCAGGTGGCCGGTGCGGCAACTTATGTGGACGACATTCCCGAGGTGAAAGGCACGCTGTACGCCGCGCCGGTGATGTCCAGCGTGGCCCATGGCAGGCTGCTGGGCGTGGACTTCATCGCCGCACTGGCCATGCCCGGCGTGCGGGATGTGATTCTGGCCCGCGACGTGCCCGGCGACTGCATGCTGGCCGCTTTTGCGGGTGATGAGCCCATCTTTGCCATGGATACCGTGCAGCACATCGGCCAGGTGGTCGGCCTGGTGGTGGCCGACAGCGTGATGCAGGCGCGCCATGCCGCACGCAAGGTCAAGCTCAATATCGAAGCCCTGCCCGCCGTGCTGACGGTGCAGGACGCGCTGAAGGCGCAGAGCTACGTGCTGCCGCCTGTATTTGTCAACCGTGGCGATGCGGCGGCGGCATTGGCTCGTGCACCGCACACGCTGAGCGGCGAGCTTGAAGTCGGTGGCCAGGAGCACTTTTACCTGGAAGGCCAGGTGGCCTACGTGCTGCCGCAGGAGCAGCAGCAGTGGCTCATCCATTCCAGCACGCAGCACCCCGGCGAAGTGCAGCACTGGGTGGCGCACGCGCTGGGGCTGGACCAGCACGCGGTGCGGGTGGAATGCCGTCGCATGGGCGGCGGTTTTGGCGGCAAGGAAACACAGGCCGGGCATTTGGCAGTGTGGGCTGCGGTTGCCGCATTCAAGCTGAAGCGCTCTGTCAAGCTGCGGCTGGACCGCGACGACGATTTCATGATCACCGGCAAGCGGCATCCGTTTGCGTTTGAGTACACCGCAGGCTTTGACGACACGGGCCGCCTGTGCGGGCTCAAGCTGATGATGGCCGTCAACTGCGGCTTCAGCGCCGACCTGTCGGGCCCGGTGGCCGACCGCGCGGTGTTCCATGCCGACAACGCGTATTTTCTGCAAGACGTGGCCATTGCGTCGTACCGCTGCAAGCTCAACACGCAGAGCCACACCGCCTTTCGCGGCTTTGGCGGGCCACAGGGCATGATCGTGATTGAGGCCATCATGGGCGACATTGCGCGGCACCTGGATATGGACCCACTGGACGTGCGGCTGCGCAATTTGTACAGCGATGAGGCGGTTACGCCAATGCTCACCGCAGGGCACTCAACTGAACGTGAAAGCCGCCGTGACACAACCCACTACCAGATGCAGGTCGAAGACAACATCCTCTTGCCATTGCTATTACAACTAGAGCAAATTTCGCAATATAGACAAGGGCAAGAGGCCGTTTTGGCATGGAACGAGCGCAATGCAGTGATCAAGCGCGGCATCGCCCTCACCCCGGTCAAATTTGGCATCAGCTTCACCGCCACGCTGTTCAACCAGGCTGGCGCGCTGGTGCATGTGTACACCGACGGCAGCGTGCAGGTGAACCACGGCGGCACCGAGATGGGCCAGGGCCTGAACACCAAGGTCTGCCAGATCGTCGCGGACGAGCTGGGCGTGCCGTTTGAACGGGTTTTGGCTACGGCCAGCGACACCAGCAAGATCCCCAACGCGTCGGCCACGGCGGCATCGGCAGGCACTGACCTCAATGGCCGCGCGGCGCAGTTTGCCGCGCGCCACGTGCGGGACAACCTGGCGGCTTTTGTGTGCGGGCTGGACGGATGCGGTGCGGGTGCCATCCGCTTTGCCGGCGGCAAGGTTACTTCGCCCACCGCCACGCGCACTTTCGACGAGGTGGTGAAGCTGGCGTATGCCAACCGCATCCAGCTGTGGAGCGACGGCTTTTACCGCACGCCCAAAATCCACTACGACAAGACGACGCTGACAGGCCGGCCGTTCTACTACTTTGCCTACGGCGCCGCGTGCACCGAAGTGGCCATCGACACCCTGACCGGCGAGAGCCGCGTGTTGAAAGTGGACATCCTGCACGACGTGGGCCGCAGCATCAACCCGGCCATCGACATCGGCCAGATCGAAGGCGGCTTTGTGCAAGGCATGGGCTGGCTCACCACCGAACAACTGGTGTGGAACGACAAGGGCCACCTGAGCACCCACGCCCCCAGCACCTACAAAATCCCCACGGCAGGCGACGTGCCCGAGCACTTCAAGGTCAATCTATGGCCCGAGCCCAACCGCGAAGACAACGTGTTCGGCAGCAAAGCCGTCGGCGAGCCGCCCTTCATGCTGGCGATCAGCGTGTTTGAGGCGCTGCGGGATGCCATCGCGCAAGCGCGATCTGCAACTTCGCAGGGGCGGGGCGAGCACGGCGGCAGCGTTGACTTGACTGCACCGGCGACAGCGGAGAATGTGTTGACGGCGTTGGGGGCTTGAGGTGACGCAGAGCCCCGCCCAAAACGGGGTGCCGGTGCCATAGTCTGCGCTGTCGGAATACCGCAAGCCATTCACAAAATGACCGCGCAGGAATTCGCGGCATGGGAACTTGACGAACCTGAACGCCATGAATTCTTTCGCGGCGAAGTTTTCAGGGTTTTTGGCATGGGTGGGGCACGGCGGGAACATGTCCGGGTGACCATGAATATCTCAAGGGCGCTGGAGAATCATTTGCACGGCACACCCTGCCAAACTTTCATGGCCGACATGAAAGTCCACGTAGCCGCCACAGGCGACATGTTTTATCCCGATGTTTTAGTCACCTGCGACGCATGTGACCTCACCGCGTCGCTTGAAATGCGGCACCCCAAGCTGATCGTAGAAGTGTTGTCGCCCTCTACCGCCACATTTGATCGGGGCGACAAATTTCTGACCTACCGAATGATCGATGCGCTGGAGGAGTACGCGCTGGTTAACCCCCATGCCAAGGCGTTCGAAGTCTATCGCCGCCAACCGAACGGCACCGACTGGCTTTTGAAGCCAGGGAAAGTTGAAGCGGGCCTGGTGCTGCAAAGCGTAGGGCTGCCGCTAGCTTCGGATTTGCTGTTCGAGAACGTGTAGATGACATTGAACAGGCCGACCGGCAAAGCCGAAGCTCTTTGGCTTCGCTGCGCATTGGCGAAGCAGCTCTTCACACGGCCTGAAAAAATCGTCTAGTCGCACTGTCGAAATATTTTACATAAGCGTAAGCCATCGACCATTATGTAACAGTTGGTTCTATATGAATCAACCACTTGCACAACATGGCATCTATATTGCTTAGGTGACTCACGCGCTTTGATTGACGTACTGCTGGTCAGTCAAAGACGCATTCAAACCCTTCAAGGAGACAGCCGTGATACCAGGACTCAGCGCGCGCGCCGTGCGCAAATTCGTCACCACCATCGCAGCAGGTATTGGCCTGCAGGCGGCAAGCCTCACGGCCCAGGCTGCCATCGTGAATGCCGTTTTCACAAATCTCGGGGGGGGACATCATTATTCCGCCGGCGTTGAAGTTGTCAACGATGGAGCCCCGGCCACACTGAGTGCGTTCACCCTGTATTTCGACGAAACCCGTTACACCAATTTCTTTTTAACTGGCAGCCCGTCCACCTGGGATACCCTGCTCATCCAGCCGGACCTTGGCATCCCTGCCGCAGGCTTTCTGGACTCTTTCGCCATCGACCCGCTGGACGCCCTTCAACTGGGACAGAGCCAGGCTGGCTTTAGCTTCACATTCGACTACATCGGCCAAGGCTTGCCAGGCGGCATGACCTTCGACATTAATGATGCGGATTTCAATGTGCTGTTTTCCGGCCGCAGCGCTGATACCTTCGTGACGACGAATACCGTGCCGGAGCCGGGCGGCGCCTGGCTGGTGCTAGCGGCCCTGGCGGGTATCGGGTTCAGCCTCAAACGCGCTGGCAGGTCTGCTGTTGCTGCCCATGCGGGAGCATCGGCATGAAGGCCGCGTTGAATCTCAACAGAGGCTGGGCGCGGCTGGTTGCCGGGGGTATGGCCCTGGCGTTCGCGCTGGGGCTCACGGCTTGTGGCGGGGGCTCAGGCGCTGAGACCAACATACCGTCTGCCACCAAACTGGCCGCCGCGGATACGGTTGCGACTGCATCGGTTGTGGCCGTGACCAAGATCAGTGAGACCCGCGTTTCGCGCACCGTGTACGACTACGTGTTCAAGGTGACCGTGCAGAACGGCGCCGTGCCACAAACCGCGGTCCTTGCAACTCTCACAAAAGTCGGTGCGGGCACCTCCATCATTGATGGGTCTGTGCTGGCTGGTGATTTAGACGCCAGTGCTTCTGTCACACCCACTGACACAATCACGCTTCGGCATGATCGCACATTCACGTTTGACCTCGCTGCCCTAACATGGCAGGTAACGGGCACGCCCGTGATTGACCCGATCAAAGAAGGTGCACAACTCGCCGGAGGCCTGAGCGGTTCTGCCTTGGTCGGCCAGCCTTACAGCGCGCAGGTGAACGCCTATGCCAATGACAAGCGAAACAGCATTACAGGCATGGCACTTGCCAATGCCACTGTAGGCGGGGCTCCAGCTTCTATTGACCCAAGCGGCGTACTTTTATGGACGCCCAATGACGCTGATTTTGCAAACACCAAATCTTTGCTTCTCACTGTCAACTTGAGCGTAGGTGACCCAGTTCAATTTGATGTAGCGGTTCGTGTTACCAAAGAGCGACTAATCCACAGCGCTGCAATTCCCCCAGTTACCGGTACCATCACCGACCCTTACGGCCGATATCTCATCAAAGTGGAGCCGAGAGTGCCCAACGCGCCAATGACCGGCATATTGACCATCAACGAGATTTATGAATCGACAGGGCGGTTTGTGTATGCCATTCGGGTGCCGGTTAGTTCCGGGGCGCAGGTCACCGTACTGGAATCTCCCAACCTATTTGGCACCGCAGAAACGGCACCACTACTGACAGCCTCGATACTTGCGCGCAAACAGGCATCAACCGCTAGGTTGGCAGCGGCAACACCAGCACCTACATTGAAGTCAGATATTGGTATTTACCTTGATTCCAGCCTATCTGGAGAAGGCCAACAAGCAATCGATAGAGTAAAGAACCCTCTATTAAAGGACACTTTGGTAGGTGTTAACGTATTCACAACACGTACAACAAATATCGACAGGACAACAGCAACTTTTATTGCTGGATCTGAAAATTCAACTCCCCAAATTGCGCAAGATGAAACAAAAGCATGGATTAAAACTGATCATGTATTCCAAATTGATGCCAATTGCAAAACCACCGATGAATGCAGCTCAATTGTTTCCAGTGACTCTACCGACGGCCTCAACGTAAGCCGATCACCCGTAATTCTGATTCACGGCTTTAACGTTGCAGAGCAGGTCGGCGGCGGCGAAGAAACATGGGGCGCATTGGCACAAACCTTGACATCGCGTGGTCACCCGGTGTTCGAACTGCGCTGGAACACCTATATGCGTTTTGAAGAAGCTGCGGGTCTGTTGGCAAAACTGGGCGTCAGGGTTGCGACTGTTACCGGAAAAAAAGTGCATGTCATAGCACATTCTTTTGGCGGAATTGTCGCGCACCAGGCTTTGATGGGAAAGGGCATCACTTACTCAGGGTCAAAATGGGAAGCAGTAGACCCCAAAGATTCGTTCCAACGAATGATTACCTTGGGCGCTCCGCTTTCCGGCATTAGTTTGCAGCCTTCGCCTTCGCTCAATATGACGGCCGGCAGAGACATATCTGACGGTGATATCAGTCATTGCAAAGCCGTCACATGCTTTCAAGCGGGTGCGGACACCGACAAGATCGCCGAAATAACTGACGATCTCAGGACGAAGATATCGAGAATTGATCCTGAGCAGTACACCTTCAGTTTGTTCAAAAACGGTGACTCCATAAGAAACCTTCAAAAGGCCTGGCAAGACGGAACTGGACACAAAGTAATTTTTACGACAGTGTCTGACTTAAAGTTGCGTCCGAAGGAATATCTTGATGCAGATTTTCAAGGACGCATCTATCCTTCACCATTAACTAACCAGACGGCATTTCGCCTCGGTGATGGACTAATTTCGCTGATGGGCCATGCAGTTGTCTCTTCCGATTTTTCCTCGACGCCGACCGCCCCTTTGGATCAATTAAATATTCTTGCGTCAAGACTTGGCCCAGACTTTTTGACAAGGTTAAACACCAAGTTTGCTGACAACATGGATCGGCGTGAGGTAGCCAGCCAAGTATCAACAGAGAAGCGCGAATACTACTTTGCCGTTCGCGCAGCCCATTCATGCGCCCAACTTGGAGGAACTTTAGTTGGAGGGATTAAGTGCGGGCTTAAAATTACCGGATCAATTACAAATTATCTGATTGCAAATTACCCGTCCGACGGCATCGTGGCTGGCATAGCCGGGGAAAATGTTTCGCATCATCCGCTTTACAGCTTCATATACGGCAATGCGTTTTCCACGTACCTTGCGGAGCCTCCGGTTTCGTTTGGCGGCGCTTTGCCGAATGTTGCCGCAAAAGCTAGGGGCACTGTCACGCGGAGCGGGATTGCTGTAACCACGCTTCCTTCTGGTTCAACATTCACCATAGAACGAAAAAGTACCGGTGTGCGGGTCACTGACAACTTGCCTGTTTCCCCGGGAACAACTACGGGTTCATTCACAATTGACGTAGGCGCTGCGTTGCGCAATGCGTTGCCAAATCAGTCCATTGTTTTGTCTGACTACAAAGTGAGCCTGAAAATTTCGTCAGATAGCCCTTATGCAAACTTCCCTGCAGGGAAAGATGTAATAGCTGACATTGACTTTGGAACCATCGACATCACTCCCACTCTTGCCAGCGGCTACGTCAGTGCGGGTGGCATTGTCACCAATCAAAACTCACTGTTTGTGGCTGGCGCTCAAGTGACTCTGCTCAAGGGTGAAAACCGGAGCCGCGAGCAAATGCTTGCCATTCTCGCGAACTCACCGTCTGCCATCGCCAGGTCAATGACCACTGGCGCGCAAGGGCAATACAGCGCGATTGGTTTGGAACCGGGCATCTACACGGCCCTCATTTTGAAGTCCGGGTACAACGAAAGTTATCTAGGACGCGTGTTTATTGGCCCACAAGGTGACCTCGGGCTGAACTTTTCGATAACTTCGCCAATCGTGAGTCAAACATTCCGCGACGACTTCAACGGAACCGCATTGCAGACTTCGTACTGGACGACATATGGCGCCGGAGCTGTTTCCGTCGCCAATGGTTCAATGAACACCAGTTGCCGGAGCTATGCAAGCACGCAAAACAAAGTAACTTTCTCTGGCACCAAGATTGTGATCGAAGGGCGAATGGGCGGATTGGGCTCATTGCGAGATGTCAATTTCTTCCTGATTGACAGCAACAACGGCGAGCAGATCGCGGCTGGTGACACCAACTATCTGGGCAAAGGCCTGTATGCGTACGGATCGGGCGCGTTCGCATTGCCGCAATCAGGCAATGGCATTTCTATCGCTGGAATGCAGGAATTCCGGTTGACGCTGGAAGGCACCAGCCTGAAGTTGGAGAGAGGCAGCAGCTTGTCTGGAAGTCTCCAGACCATTACACAAACGCTCGGAAGTACAGTCGCCGGCAGGACGTTCTTTTTGATACTTGGAACTGGCGGTGCTGACTATTGCCCAGGCAGCTACGACTGGGTTCAGATAACTGCGACAACCGTGACTGCGCAGCCCGCGCCCCCGGCCAACTACCCCACGACCTGCAAAGGCCAGAGCACCGTTCTGGGCGGCTGGACCCGATTTGGCACGGCCAGCTATGACCCAGCCACCAACACTTACAGCGTGGGCGACACCCTCGTCAATGACCCGAACGACGTTGACGGGGACTGCAACGCACCGCACAGTTGGGCACCCACCGGCACCGCCAACCAAGACAACGATTGGATGGCTTACAACAAGGCAGCAACCGGAAACATTGATTTCTCTGCTGAGGCCTGCATCACCCATTCACCACTCAGCGGGCACTCAATCGGGCTGTATGTTGCAGACCCGGCGTTCACCGGCGTAGCGCGAAGCGGGCACAATCCGTTTACCGATTCGATGGTCACCTTCAACACGCAGTGGACCCTGCCTGGAAAGCTGTATTACACCCTGGGTACGGCAAGTGGCGCCATCATCATCCCGAACGCAGTGCAGAGCGCCAAGGGCTTTTGCGGAACTTACCGGATGACGCGCTCCGGCAATGTGTACAGCGCCTACTTCAACGGCACGTTGCTTGGCAGCATTGTTGGAAGCACGGCGCCCATTGTTCCAATGGTGATCGCCTACGACAACGTGATCGAGATGAAGCCAACAGTGTTGTTCCCCAACTGAAGTCGTGCTTGCAGTTTGAGGGGCTGGCGAAGGGAGTTTAGGGTGATGCCCGGTTGCCGGGTCGCGCGCAACCCAGGGAGCGCGTGTGATGTTTCGGTTGTCGATTTGACTGGAGTCACCTCAACTGGTCTACAATTTGGTCTACTCTACACCCAAGGCTTTTCATGCAACTCCTGCCCATTGGTTCCTACGAAACCAAAACCCATTTGGCCGACTTGCTGCGCCGGGTGCGGGGCGGGCAGGGCTTCACTATCACCCAG
The DNA here is from genome assembly GCA_025358555.1 of Rhodoferax sp. Classification (GTDB taxonomy): domain Bacteria; phylum Pseudomonadota; class Gammaproteobacteria; order Burkholderiales; family Burkholderiaceae_C; genus JANYCG01. The sequence continues at coordinate 1,390 of JANYJD010000152.1, read as the reverse complement.
CGGGGCGAGCCTGTGGCAGATCTGCTGCCCGCGGGGTCCAGCGTGCGCCGCACGGGCTTGGCTGCTGCTGTGCGCATGCAAGCCTTCATGCGTGAGGCCCCACTGCCCAAGCACAAGCCAAAGCTTGACATCAAGGCGTTGATTGAAGCGGGCCGGGACTGAGTTGGTTTGACAATGCGTTTTGTGCTGGACAACTCGGTCACCATGCGCTGGCTGCTGCACGATGGCAGTCCCGCGCGGTTGGCGTATGCCAGCCAAGTGCTTGATGTGCTGACCCATGAAACTGGCCAAGCTTTGGTGCCGGGTATCTGGCCGCTCGAAGTGGCCAATGTGGTCGTCAAAGCCCAGACCAAGGGCCTGGTGTCTGAGGCGCGGGCCACCGCATTCATAGGTTTGCTGCAAGAAATGGGCATTGACGTAGATGCCCACACCACAGACCGTGCCTTGGGGGATACGCTGCAATTGGCGCGGCGCTTCAAACTGTCATCCTACGACGCCGCTTACCTGGAACTTGCGCTGCGTGAAGGGCTGCCCCTGGCGACGTTGGATGCTGATTTGCGCAGCGCCATGGTGCAGACAGGTGGCGTGTTGGTGGGTGCAGAGGCTTAGAAAGCTGCGGCAAACAAGAAGCCGTACTCGGCATTTCACCTGCGTTGGCCTTGAGCTTTTCAAAAACGTGTAACGACCGACTTCCTGGAACTGGAATGGGTGCTGCGGGGGCGGTATGCCTTGCCCACAGGGCAAATCTGGCAGGTATTGTTCAATTCACTCGCACCAGATCCCACTTCATCATCGTCGCCGCAGCGCTCAAACTGGCGCAGCAGGAGGTGGGCGACGTGCCCATTTCAGGTGAATGGCACTTACATAAGCTGCAAGAAGTTGAAGTCACAGGCGTAAGCACTAATTTAAGGGAAAACGAGGTGGCTGCCCCAAGGATTGATAGGATGGTTGTTACTACCCACCCAAACCATCTTTCCAAAGGCCAACCACCATGTATCGTAACGCCCGAAACGCTCTGCATCAACGTCAAACGCGTCAAACGCGTATCGCACGCCAGGCCAAAGCGACCCAAGCCGTGGAGTTCTTCAACGTGCTGACGAGTCCTGAGTTGCTGCAGGCGACCGAAGCGCTGTTGCCCCAGCACCGCGAGCGGCTGTATCCGCCCACGGTCGCGCTGTCGATGTTCATGCGCCAGGTGCTGGAGGCCGATGGTTCGTGCCAGAAGGCGGTCAACGGCTGGGCGGCACAACGCGCGGCAGATGGACTCTCACCGTGCAGCGTTCGTACCGGCGGGTACTGCCGGGCGCGCCAGCGCCTGCCGCTGGAGATGGTCAGTACGCTGACACGCGAAACAGGCCGCCTGCTCAACCAGAAGGCGCTGGTGCAATGG
>JANYJD010000122.1 GCA_025358555.1 Rhodoferax sp. | reverse complement strand
AATCGAGCTCTTTGTGCTGGCTCACAATGACAACCCCAAGCCATTCATCTGGACTGCCAGCGCTCGTGACATTCTGGAGAAAGTCATCCGCGCGAAGGCAAAACTCAATACGGTTCAAACAGCGTGAAACACTACACTAGACTCTCCCCATGCCCCGCATAGCTGTCATCGATTTCGAAACCACAGGCCTGTCGCCCGCCCAGGGCGACCGCGCGACGGAGCTGGCGATTGTGATGGTGGAGGATGGCGAGGTGGTGGGGCGGTTTCAGAGCTTGATGAATGCGGGGGTGCGGATTTCGGCGTTCATCGAGTCTTTCACCGGCATCAGCAACGCGATGGTGGCCGGCGCGCCGCCTGCTGCGGATGTGATGGCACAGGCCAGCCGCTTTGTGGGGGCCGCGCCGATGGTGGCGCACAACGCGTCGTTTGACCGGCGCTACTGGGCGGCAGAGCTGGCACGCGCGGGGCTGCCCGCGCCGCAGCTGTTTGCCTGCACGGTGCTGCTGTCGCGCAGGCTGTATCCCGAGGCACCGAGCCACAGGCTGGGCGCGATGGCTGCGTTTCACCGGTTGCCCAGCGCTGGCCGGGCGCACCGCGCGCTGGCCGATGCCGAAGTAGCCGCCGCGTTGCTGGCGCGCATTCAGGCAGACCTGTGCGCCCGGTTTGATCTGCTTGAAGCGCAGCACGCCCTGCTGATGAAGGTGCAGGCCTGCCAGCGGCATGCATTGGCGGGGGTGGTGAAGCGGTATGTTTTGGCGGGGTGATTGGTGGCTTTGGCGATTAAAATTGGCTGTAGACCTTGTATAGTATACATAAGTAGCTATTCTATGTGTAGCATTTGATCTTTGCCGCCTGTGCGGGCTTGCAGGCAATTAAGCACCTGAGTTCGTCAGTTGAAGCGCCGAAAAAATACTTGGTAGCATCGAGTGGGCTTACAATTGCTTCTTTTCTGATGTATTTGAGGCATGGCCATGAAGCTTTCTGTGTCTGTGGATGCGCCGCTGGTGGCATTTATGACTGCGTACCAGCTGAAGGCCGGGCTCAAAAGCCGCTCGGCCGTGGTGGAAGATGCGCTCAAGCTGCTGGCCGAGCGGGAGGCCGAGGCGGAATTGGCGTTGGCGTACGCGGCCAGTGCGGCGCAAGACGTGGCGATGGTGCAAGAGGCCCGGGCAACTTACAACGACGGGCTGGGCCATGAAGCGTGGTGAGATATTCTTTGCTGCGCTGGACCCGGCGCGGGGTGGCGAGATTCAAAAAACGCGGCCTGTGGTGGTGGTGAGCAACAACGTGGCCAACCGCGCTGCGGCGGTGGTGACTGTGGTGCCGCTGACGTCCAGCGTGGAACGGGTTTACCGGTTTGAGGTGCTGCTGGCCGCGTCAGCCACCGGGTTGTCCAAAAACAGCAAAGCCATGGCGCAGCAGGTGCGAACGGTGGACAAAGCACGCCTGAACGCGCGAGCTGCCGGGGCTGTGCAGGCCGACGACATGCGCCGGCTGGATGCTGCTTTAAGGCTTCATTTGGGGCTGTAGCCCTTGTCTACTTTGCATAAGCAGCTACAATTAATGTAGTAACGGCAACAATCGGACAATGCAGCGCATCATTCGTCAGTCCCCATTGCACAGTGCAGCGGGAGCAAGCGCGGCTGGCGCAGATTGGGGTTTTGCTTTGCCAACCAGGCACGGGAATTGCCTATAGTCTGGAGCGCCCCGATTTCATAAACTGGGGCTGATTTTGTGCAGGTCCCCCCATTCGAAGCAAAGGCTACCACCATGAGCAACCGTTCCATTTACCTCTCCCGCCGCGCCGCCCTGAAAACCCTGGGCGCGGGCGCTGCCACTCTGGCATTGCCTGCCTGGGCCGCCTGGCCAGACAAGCCGATCAAGATCCTGGTGACCTTCCCGCCGGGCGGCTCCAGCGATGTGGTGGCGCGCATCATGGCGGAGCAGTTGACCAAGAAGCTGGGCCAGAGCGTGGTGGTGGACAACAAGCCGGGCGCGGGCGGCACGATTGGCGGTGCAGCGGTGGCGCAGGCCCCGGCCGATGGCTACACCTTCATGCTGTCCAACACCACGCCAATTGCGCTGGGGCCGTTCACCATGGACAAGCTGCCGTATGACCCGGTGGAGAGCTTTACCCACGCCGCCTATCTGGGCTCGGCGCCGCTGGTGGTGATGGCCAACCCCGGCGCCCCGATCAAAACCCTGCCCGATCTGGAAGCCCAGGCGCGCAAGCTGGGGCGGCTGGATTTTGGCTCAGGCGGGCCGGGATCGATTGGGCACATTCATGGCGAGCTGATGAAAAAGAGCATGGGTGTCAATCTGGTGCACGTGCCGTACCGGGGCGGCGCGCCCATGACGACGGATTTGATCAGCGGGGTGATTCCGGTGGCGATTGACGTCATCACGTCTTACATTCCGTTTTTCAAGAGCGGGCAACTGGTGCCGCTGGCGGTCACGTCCACCGGGCGCTCCCCTCTGCTGCCCGAGGTGCCCAGCGTGGTGGAGTTTGGCTACCGCCGCCTGGTGCTGGAGAATTTCTTTGGCCTCTCTGGCCCGGCCAAGCTGCCCGCCGACATCGTGGCGCGGGTCAACGCCGCCTGTAACGAGGTGCTGGCCATGCCAGACATCAAAAAGCGGCTGCTTGACCTGGGCATTACCGCTGTGCCGACCAGCAGCGCGACGTTTGAGACGTTTGTGAAGGATCAGGTCGCCGTGCTGGGACCAGCGGTAAAGGGTGCAGGCGTGAAAATCTAGTGACAAGGATCAGGGTTGGGCCAAGGTTTGCACCCGCTCAGACAGCGGCGGTAAAAAGGCACGGCTGAACAGATCAGCGGGCTGCGGGCGATGGGGGTACTTCTTGGTGTCCACAATCAGCGCGATTCCGGCGGCAAAGCGGGCGTCGTCCAGGTCGCCGATGCCCAGCACGGCACCTTCTGGGCGGCCCATTTCCAGCTCTAAAGTACCCTGCAGGCGGCGCAGGTTGGAGGCGATGTTCATGGCGGGTTTGCCAGGAACTTTGTTTGAATAAGCGGCCAGCGCGTTGATGGCCGCTTGGGGGTCGGCCACGGTGTCCACCAAACCCCGGTTTAGCGCGCGCAGCAGGGCCTGCACGGTGTGCGGCTCGCGGACTACAAGCGTGCGGTTCACCATCAGCGCCATGCCGTACAGCTCGGGCAGGTGGTCGTGGTATTCGATAAAGCGCAAGTGCTCGCGCGGGGCCGCCAGCCCGGCGTCCAGCGATGCAGCCAACACGGTGTTGACAAACCCGAACAGGCCGTCCCACTGGCCGGCCAGCATCGCCAGCACCAGCTCGCTGTGCGGTGCGGATGAGATGTCGATGCTGACCGTGGCCGGGTCCAGCCCGGTCTTGGCGCAAAACTCGGCGAACAAATTCAGCGCGGCGTCATTGGGGTGCGCCACCAGGCGCTTGCCTGCCAGTTGCATAGGCCCATAGACAGTGCCCGAGCCCGTGGATTTAAGCGGTACAGCAATGGTGTATGGCGAGGCGTTGTAGCTGGCGAACACGGCCAGTGGCGCATTGGGCTTGCCGGCGGCTGCATGCTCTATCAGCGCGTTGATGTCGCCATAGCCCACGTCAAACCCGCCTGGCCCGGCATGCGCGGCCATTTTGGGGATGGTGTTGGCGGCGGTGTCGCCTACGGTGAATTCAATCGCTAGGCCTTCATCCCGCAGGTAGCCGCGCTCGTCTGCCAGAAAGAACCAGGCTTGGGGGCCGGAGAAGAAGGTGTTGAGTTGCATGCGCAGCGTGCGGTGTTTCATGGCTGCATTTTGAAGCGCCGACGCGGGTGGCGCCACAGCCGCGCGCTTATTCCCCGTATTGCAACTGGCTGCTGTGGAGTACCTCCGTCCCTCTGGTATAAGCTTGGGGTTTTTTACTCTTCTATTAGCCTGATTTTATTTTCACAAGGAGCCTCCATGAAACCCGTTCGTTGCATTGTGCTGGTCCTGCTGATGGCGTTGGCGGGGCCGCTGGCTGCGGCCGGTCTGGACGACTACAAGCCTCTGCGGCTACCGGAAGCTGCCCGTGCCGCGACGGGCACCGATCGCGTCACCGTCATGTTCCTGGGCGTTGCCACGCTGCTGTTTGATGACGGAGAGACAGCGCTCATGATTGACGGGTATCTCACCCGGCCGCCCTTCGCCCAATTCAAGGCCATGCAGCCGGATGACGCTCTCATCAAAAAGCATCTGGCGCGTGCGGGCGTGGGCAAACTCGCTGCTGTGGCCGCCGTGCATTCGCATTTTGACCATGCGCTGGATTCCCCACGGGTTGCCCAGTTCACCGGAGCCATGTTGCTGGGCTCGGAATCCACCGCCAATATCGGGCGCGGCCAGGGTCTGGTGGAATCGCAAATTAGGGTAGTTAAAAACGGTGACAGCCTGCCCTACGGCAAGTTCAACATTACGTTTCTGACATCCGCTCATTTACCCGCGCAGTTTGGTCTGGGGCAGATCACCGAGCCGCTCAAGTTCCCGGCCCCTGGCGAAGCCATGAAACTCGGCGAAGCCTTTTCCATACTGATAGAAAACCAAGGCCGCAGATACCTGATTCAGGGCAGTGCAGGTTTCACGGGCAGCGAGCTGGCAGGTCACAAGGCCGACGTTGTTTTTTTGGGTGCCGGTGGGCTGGGTGCTACCACGGCTAGCTACCAGGGCCGCTATTGGGACGCGATCGTCAAAACTGTGGGTGCCAGGCGCGTGGTGCCGATCCATTGGGATAACTTCTACCTGCCGCTTGATGTCGATCTGGTGCCCTCTCCAGGTTTTGACAAATCCATGGATGCGTTGATCGCCCTGGGGAAAAGGGATGGGGTTGAGATACGCCTGCCCGTCGAATGGCAATGGACCGAGCCCACACTTGGGCTGAAGTGAAAAGTAAAAAATGTGGAAGATGAAATTGCCACGAGCCCCTGTACTTATTGAATAGTTTGCTACTAAACTAGGAGTAAATCGGATGACACTCAAGCGCCGCGCCTTCAACTGCCAACTGCTCGCCCTATTGGGTACGTTGGCCACCGGTGCCGATGTACTGGCCAAAACCAGCCCCGGCGTGCTGCTGGCCCACAATGCGCCGGGCGGTCTGGATCCGGCAGGCTACTGGGTAAGTGAAAAGCTCGACGGCGTGCGTGCGCTGTGGGACGGGCGCACCCTGCGTTTTCGCAGTGGGCGCACGGTCGCAGCGCCTGCCTGGTTCACGGCAAGACTGCCCGCCACTCCGCTGGATGGCGAGTTGTGGATGGGCCGCGGCACGTTCGATGCGCTCTCTGGCGCGGTTCGGCGCACGCAGCCGCTGGACGCGGAGTGGCAAAAGGTGAAGTACATGGTGTTTGAGCTGCCCAAGGCAGAAGGCGCATCCACCACATTCACCCAGCGCATCTGGCAGATGCAGGCCATTGTCAAGACCGCCAGCTGGCCGCAATTGCAAGCCGTGGAGCAGACGGAAATAGCCAGCCACGTTGCATTGCAGGCGCGGCTCAAAGCCGTCATCGCGGCGGGTGGCGAAGGCTTGGTGCTGCACCGTGCCAGCGCGCCCGTGACCAGTGGCCGAAGCGATGTGCTGCTCAAGCTCAAGGCCGCGCTGGACGCCGAAGCCGAGGTGGTGGGCCATGTGCCTGGCAAAGGCAAATTTGAAGGCATGCTGGGTGCTCTGGAAGTCAAAACCACCAGCGGTCAGACGTTCAAGCTCGGCACGGGGTTGAGCGATGCGCAGCGCCAGAACCCACCGGCCATTGGCAGCACCGTCACCTACACCTACCGCGATGTCACGCCCAGCGGCAAGCCGCGGTTTGCGAGCTTTTTGCGGGTGCATGAGGAGGGGTGAATCTCGGTTCCCCTTGAATGCGGGTGTGGCAGCGCCATCTACAGCGCCTGTCTGTTGATTGAATGCCCGCCATGCCATTGGTTCCCCTGCTGTTGATCTCAAGCCTGCTTCACGCCTGGGTGGGCTGGCGCATTGCCCCGGCGCTGGCGACGGTGGCCGGTTTTCCGCAGGGCGCTGCGCTGTTTTTGGGGCTGCTGTTGGCGTCCGCGCTGTTGATGCCCATGGGCGTGGCCGCGCGCCGCTTGAGCAAGGGTTCGGTCGCCACGGTGCTGACGTGGTTGGGGCTGCTGTGCATGGGCTTGTTTTCAAGCCTGTTTGTGCTGACGCTGCTGCGCGATGCGCTGCTGGTGCTGGCTTGGGGTGGGGTGATGGCCGCAGGCGCCGTTGGCTATGGCGCTGTGGATGCGGGCACCCTGCAAAGCCTGCAAACCGCCAGCGCCGGTGCCGTGCCGCTCTTGGGCCTGGCCGCTACGCTGTGGGGCTTCTGGAACGCCCGGCGCACCGCGCGCGTGGTTCGGGTGGATGTGCCCATTGACGGCTTGCCCGCTGCGTTGCACGGCTTTACCGTGGCGCAGATATCGGACATTCACGTGGGGCCGACCATCCGGCAAAAGTACCTGGCGCGCATTGTGGCCAAGGTCAACGCGCTGGGGGCTGACATGGTGGCCATCACCGGCGACCTGGTGGATGGCAGGGTGGCAGATTTGCAGCCGCATGTGGCGCCGCTGTCTGGCTTGAAATCAACGCACGGCACTTTTTTTGTAACCGGCAACCACGAGTATTACTCGGGCGCGCACGCCTGGATTGACGAGCTGCGGCGCCTTGGCCTCACGGTGCTGATGAACGAGCATGTGGTGCTGCACCACGACAGCGGGAACGTGTCCAGCCCAGGCACGGCGGCACTCGTACTGGCCGGCGTGGCCGACTACGGCGCCCACCATTTTGATGAGGCCCACCGCAGCGACCCGGCCGGTTCGCTGGCAGGCGCGCCGCCTGACGCGCCTATCCGCGTTCTTTTGGCGCACCAGCCGCGCAGTGCGCAGGCGGCATCCAACGCAGGGTTTGATCTGCAGCTCTCAGGCCACACGCACGGCGGCCAATTCTGGCCATGGAATCATTTTGTGAAGTTTCAGCAGCCCTTCACAGCGGGGCTGAACCGGCTGAAAAACCTGTGGGTCTACACCAACAGCGGCACCGGCTACTGGGGTCCGCCCAAACGCTTTGGCGTGCCGTCAGAGATCACGCACTTGCGACTGGTGACGGCTGGGTGGCTGAAGGTGCCGCCTGCAACAGCCCGTTGACATCCACCCCGCCGAAGTTTCGCACCCACTCTGCAAATTGCGCGGCTGGCATGGGGCGCGCGAGCACATAGCCTTGCACACAGTCGCAGCCCAGGCGTTGCAGCGCGGCAAGATGGCTTTCTTTCTCGGCACCCTCTGCCACAGTGCGCAAACCCAGCCCGCGCGCCATGGTGACTACAGCGCTGACGATGGCCGCGTCCTGCGCGTTGCTGTCTATCTCGGCAATGAAGCTCTGGTCAATCTTCAGGCTGTCGATCGGCAGGCGGCGCAACTGGCCCAGCGATGAGTAGCCCACGCCAAAATCATCCACCGAAATGCTCACCCCCAGCTTGCGCAGCCGGGCCAGCATGCTCAGCGTGCCCACAGCGTCTGCGGCCAGCGCCGACTCGGTGATCTCCAGCTCGAGCCGGTGCGGCGGCACGCCGTAGCGGGTCAGGGCGGCTTCGACCATCTCGGCATAGCCGGTGCGAAGCTCAAGCGCCGACACATTGACGGCTATGCGCGGCACGTGCAGTGCTTCAGCGTCCCAGGTGGCCAGCTGCGCCAGGGCCATGTCGATCATCTGGCGGCCGATCTGTTGGATGAAGCCGCGCTCTTCGGCAAAGCGGATGAAGTGGTCGGGGCCCAAAATGCCCAGGTGGGGATGGCGCCAGCGCACCAGCGCCTCGGCGCCGCACACCCCAGCCCGGCCCACCACGGCCTGCGGCTGAAAGTATGCCAGCAGCTCGTTGCGCTGCAGAGCATCGCGCAAATCGTTCTCCAGCGCCAGCAGGTCGCGTGAGCGCTGGTTGAGCTGCGGTGAGAACAGGCACACCCGGCCGCTGCCGGACTGCTTGGCCTGGTACATGGCCAGGTCAGCGTTGCGCATGAGCTCCTCGCCCGAGTCGCCATGCCCTGGGTACAGCGCCACGCCAATGCTGGCGTTGAGGTGCAGGCGGTGACCGTGCAAGTGCGCGGGCTCAATCAACGCGGCAACCAGCTTGCCGGCCATCTGCACCGCCTCGTCCGCGTCGCCGACCTCGGGCAGCAGTACGGCAAACTCATCACCCCCCAGGCGGGCGACCGTGTCGGAGTCGCGCAGCGTGCGCGTGAGGCGCTGGGCCACCTCAATCAGCGCGGCGTCGCCCACGTCGTGGCCCAGCGTGTCGTTGATGAGCTTGAAGCGGTCCAGGTCGATGAACAAAAACGCCAGCATGTCGCCATGCCGGTGCGCCAGGCGCACGTGCTGCTCCAGCCGCTCGTGCAGTGCAATGCGGTTGGGCAGGCTGGTCAGCGGGTCGCGCGTGGCCACTTGCAGAAGTTGTGCTTCGGCAATGCGCCGCCGCGCCACTTCCACCTCCAGTTCGGACACGCGCCGGCGCAGCTCGATCTCGCCCACCACGCTGTGCGCCAGGGTTTTCAGGGCCTGCTTCTGGGCATCGGTGAGTATGCGCGGCACGGTGTCCAGCACGCACAGCGCGCCCAGCGACTCGCCCGAGGGCAGCACCAGCGGCACGCCTGCGTAGGAGCGGATATGGGGCGCGCCCAGCACCAGCGGGTTGCTGCAAAAGCGGGCGTCGGCCAGCGCATCGGGCACCTCCATCAGCTCGCTGGCCAAGATGGCGTGCGCGCAAAAGGTGACCGAGCGGGATGTTTCCTGCACCTGAAGGCCCGGATGGGCCAGAAACCGTTGCCGGTCTTTTTCAACCAGCGACACGGCCGCCATGGGCATGGCGGTGACAACGCGCGCCAGCCGGGCGAGGCTGTCAAACACCTCCTGTTCGGCCATGTCGGCCCCGACCACGGAACTGACTGCATTGACCGCCTTGAGGCGGGCGTCCTCGTTGGCAGGCAGGGGCGCCAGCCAGTCAAACAGCTGCTGCATGCACTGCTCGGCCTCAAAGCTTTTGTCAAAAAATCCCGCGACACCCAGCCCCAGGCAGGCATTGCGCAATTCTGGCTCGATGTTGTTGGTGAGCACCAACACGCGGGCGGCGCAGCCCGCAGCCCGAATGCGGCTCAGCACGCGAATGCCGCTGCCCGGCGAGAGCGACAGGTCAAGCAGCACGGCATCCGGGCCGGTGGCCAAAATCAGGCGGATGGCCGCTTCCTCTTCGGTGGCAACCCCAATCACACGGATGCGCGGCTGCATTGCAATCATCTTCAGCAAATGGCTGCTGATGAGCTCGGAGTCTTCGACGATAACGAGCTTCATCTGTTCATCTGGCATTGCGGGCAGGCATGTGCATGGGTGCAGTTTGCGCGCTTGCGGGGTGCGCGTCCATGACTTGGCAATGCTTTGGGCGTAGGCAACGGTGGATTCTCGCGTAGGAAGGGTCTTACGCGCGGCGCACTTCCTTCAGTGTCAGAATGCGCAGCATAGGAGCGGTGGCATGATTTATCTGGTTCTGGGTCTGGTGATTTTCTTGGGTGCGCACTCGGTGCGCATGGTGGCCGAGGGCTGGCGCGCGCGCACCCGCCTGCGCCTGGGTGAGGGCGCGTACAAGGGCATTTATTCACTGGCGTCGCTCGTGGGCTTTGGGCTGATCGTCTGGGGCTTTGGCGTGGCGCGCCAGCAGCCCATGCAATTATGGAGCCCGCCGTTGGCCATGCGGCACGTGGCGGCGCTGCTCACGCTGGTGTCTTTTGTGCTGCTGGCGGCTGCCTATGTGCCGGGCAATGGCATCAAGGCGCGCGTGCACCACCCAATGGTGCTGGGTGTGAAGGTGTGGGCGCTGGCGCACCTGCTGGCCAATGGCACGCTCGCGCACGTGGTGCTGTTTGGCTCATTTCTGGCGTGGGCGGTGTGGAACTTCATCGCGTCGCGCAAACGCGACCGGGCAGAGGGCATTGCATACCCGCCGGGACGTGCCGGATCTACCGCTGTGACCGTGGTAGCCGGTACGGTGGCTTGGGCCGTGTTTGCGCTGATGCTGCACGGCTGGCTGATTGGGGTGAAGCCGTTTGGGTAGCTTCCGCTCATAATGCGGGCTCCTTCGCTTTTGAGAACCTGCCATGCCCCGTCCCACACTTGACGAATCCCACATTCACCCAGCCATTCGCGACAAAATCAGCTCGCACCAGCGGGGCATCCTGAAAGAAGTGCGCGATGCTGTTGCGGCCAATGCCGTGTTGGTGGTGGGTATGGGCATGAACCCGTTTCCCAAGAAGGCGCGCAAGCTGCTGGACGATGCCGGTGTGGCGCACAAGTACCTGGAATACGGCAACTACCTCAGCACCTGGCGCGAGCGCAATGCGCTGAAGATGTGGACCGGCTGGCCCACCCTGCCCATGGTGTTTGTCAAAGGCGTTTTGGTGGGCGGTTTTACCGATCTGGAGAAGCTGCAGCGCAGCGGCGAACTCAAGAAGTTGCTGGGCTGACGGCACGCTTCAGAGTGCGTCTGCTGCTGCCGGCGATCAGCGCCCAACGGCTCCGCTCATCCGTGCCTGCGCCCGTGCCCCGGCCCGCGGCGCATGCGCTGCGCGTCAAACACCTTCTGCTGCTCGGGGCTTAAAGCGGTATAAAAGGTTTTGGTGGCGTTGGCGCGCTTGTCCATCTCGGCGTCACGCTGGCTGCGCAGTGCGCGCATTTTGTCGATGCGCTCTGGGGTGGTGAGCTTGTCCATCTCGGCACGCATCTCCATACGGCGTTTGTGCATGTCCGCCGATGGCTGCATGGTGCTGGTGAAGGCCGTCCACGCGCCTTCTTGCGCGCCGGTGATTTTGAGTTTCTCTTTCAGCGCGGCCTGGCGATGCGCCATCATCGCCTGCATTTTTGCCGGGTCCATCGGGCCGTGGCGCATCATGCTGCGCTGTTCTCCGCCTGGCCCGCCCATGGGGCCCGCGGGCGGCGGTGTTTGTGCCAGCGCACAAAAAGCGGTGCCTGCCATCAGGGCGGCCAGCAACAGCGGCTTGAATGCAGTGCTTGCGGACCATTTGAATACGGATGTCATGTGTGCTTTCCTTTCGGGAAATTAAGCCTGACGCACGAAGGTGGTATCAGGATGGCGGCAAGTTTGCGCGCCCTGTGTAAATGCCGCGTAACCTTTGGGTAATTTTTGCGTAATTTTTGGTTGGAGACAGATTGAGACTGTGTAGAGTTTCGTGGATACAGCTAAAAAAAGGGCGGGACGAAGGGACGAAAAGCGCCTGTCGCCCGCCGACAATGGTCCAACGCAATCCGCGACGGATGACGTTTCGTAGCGGGCGTTGGCCCAGCGCAAATATCGCCAGCGAGCCAGTCAACCAAACAACCAACAAACAAGGGCCTGTGTGTTCAAAAACCTGATGATGTATCGAATCGCGCCCGGCTGGGCACCCACGCGCGCCAGCATGGAGGCGGGCCTGGAGCGCGCGCGCTTTGTGGAGTGTGGCGCAAGCCAGGAGAAATCCATCGGCTGGACCGAGCCGCGCGGCGAGGCTCACGGCCCGCTGGTGGAAGCCGTGGCCGGGCAACTGGTGCTGAAGCTGATGGTCGAAGTGAAGATCGTGCCGGGCTCGGTCATCACCCGCAAAGCCAAAGAGCGCGTCGCGCACATCGAGGCCACCACCGGGCGCAAACCTGGCAAGAAGGAAACGCGCGACATCAAGGACGACCTGCGTCTTGAATTGCTGCCCATGGCCTTCACCAAGCAGGGCAGCGTGGGCGTGTGGATTGACCCCGCGGCGCGCCTGCTGGTGATTGATACGGGCAGCCAGGCCAAGGCCGACGAGGCGGTGACGATGCTGGTGAAATGCCTGGATGGCTTCAGCGTGACCTTGATCGACACCACCACCTCGCCCACCGTGGCCATGGCGCAGTGGCTGACCACGCAGGAGCCGCCGCAGGGCTTTAGCGTGGACCGTGAGTGCGAGCTGAAATCGGCCGACGAGAGCAAATCGGTGGTGCGCTATTCTCGCCATCCGCTGGACATCGACGAAGTGCGCCAGCACATCCAGAGCGGCAAGCAGCCCACGCGCGTCGCGATGACGTGGGACAGCCGCGTGTCATTTGTTCTGACCGAGGGCTTGCAAATCAAAAAAGTGGCGTTTCTGGACGTGGTGATGGAGGGCGCGGCAGGCTCGTCCAAAGGCAAGGACGACGGCTTTGATGCCGACGTGGCGATTGCCACAGCCGAACTGCAAAAGCTGATTCCTGATTTGCTGATGGCGCTGGATGGGGAAGTGGTGGCCTGATGAAGCTACCGCAGCTTGTCAAACAGCGTTTAGCGACAAAATTGGCGTTTTGCCCAAGTCCTATATAAATACTTTGCTTTTGAAATAATAGCAATTGGTTTTCAACTTCTATTTACCGGACCTGCAAACGCTATGCTCGCACTCATCGTTGTGGCCAACCCGGGCAGCACCAGCTTCAGTCACGCCATGGCCGCAGTCGCCCGCGACGAGCTGGCCGCGCGCGGGTACGAAGTGGCTTTTCATGACCTGTATGCAGAGCGTTTTGACCCGGTCCAGCCCACGGGCGAGATGGCCAATACAAGCTCCGCTGATCGAGGAGACATTTGGCCTGTAGCCCTCGTCTTGCATGAATAAATAGCTATTAATATTATATTAAATTGATAGTGAAAAACCGCTGTGCGTCAGGCCACACGCATGCTTGCACTGGCAATCGCTGCGCTTGCCACTGCCGCTCTAATTGCCACCCATCCGGCTGCATCACATCCCGTTACTGGTGCGGTGGTCGGCGTGTTTTCGAATCCTGCCTTGATCGGCAACACCATCGACGGGGCAACCGGCGTGCCTTCGCCGTTTAACAATACTGCGACTGCATCATTTTTTGGGACGGGCACAAGTTCATTTACTTGGGGCACCGGCACTTCCCCGCCTAACAACAGTACCTTGGGGTTCTTTGGCAATACGGCCTCAAGCCAACCGGGGAATGCACCGTTCTCGCTGGGAACCATCACTTTTTCCAACGGCACCACCAATCTGGACTCTCTGGTTTTTGGCATTGATCTCATTCAGTGCCTTTCCAAATACCTTTAACGTCTACGAAGGTGCTGCTGCGACAGGAAACCTCATCGGCCAGTTTGTCGGCGATCCGCTCATAGAACTGTTGCAGATCACGTTGCAGCCGGGTCAGAGTGCCAACGGCTTCATTGGCAC
>JANYJD010000121.1 GCA_025358555.1 Rhodoferax sp. | reverse complement strand
AATCGAGCTCTTTGTGCTGGCTCACAATGACAACCCCAAGCCATTCATCTGGACTGCCAGCGCTCGTGACATTCTGGAGAAAGTCATCCGCGCGAAGGCAAAACTCAATACGGTTCAAACAGCGTGAAACACTACACTAGCTTCGTGGGGCATGTCAATGCCCAGCAGACGCTGGCTGCCATCGTTGGACGCGTTACCCAAGAATCCTGTGCGTATCAGAGGCCAGGCTGGAGCGGCGTCAGAGGTTGCCACGAACTCCACCGCATAGCCGACGCTGCCGGGAAATGCATCACGCTCGGCAATCCAAAGATCTTGCGCTACCGGCAAGGCGTTACTCAGGAGCACCCTGGCCACGCCAACGGCCAGTAAACGCTGGGTAACCCGGGCGGTCACCAGTTGCCCCATCCCGTTGCGTAGCCACAGCAGGCCTGTGCGCGGCACAAGGGCCAGTGGCACCAATGCTTCTTGCCCACTGCGTAGCAGCACGCCACTGCCCACGACGCGGGCGGTTCTGGGTAAGCCTTCTGAGCCACCGTAGGGGGCCAGACGCGTTGGCAGTGAAAGCAGTGCGCCGCTGGCGGTTGGCGTGGCCGAGCCGAGCTGTTCTTGAACGCGAATCAGCACCTTGTCGGTGGGCTCATGGTTTGCAGGTCTGGCCAGTGCTTCCTCCAGTAACCGCTTTGCAATGGCCGGCTGACCCCCTACATGCAGCAGCCATGCATACAGCGCCGAGCCGCCCACCACGTCAAGGTGCGCGCCCGCGGCGTGGGCGCCAAATGCCAGTGCACGACGGTACTGCCCGCCTTGCATGTACGCGCGAACCAGAGCGATTTCAGTATCTGCTGCATGCAGGATGAGCGCCGCCGTCTCGAACGCCTGCAACGCGGCTTCCACGTCGCGCCGGGCCAGCGCCTGTTCTCCGCTGGCCAGCAGGTTTGCACGCTCCTGCAGGCGCTCCGGCGCAACAGTTTTGGCCGTCAGCGCTGCAGGGTTGCCAACCTGGCTTGCAAACGCTTGCGCCTGCACCTGTCCCATGATCTGGCGCAATTGGCTGTTGCTGGCAGAACTTGCAGGGTCTGCTGCGTGAGCTGCCAAGCCTGCTGCGAAAAGGCTTGCAACCATCAGCCGCGTGGTGCGCTGCCAGACGAATTCCAATGGCGATGGCGATGGCCATGCCAATGCGAACGCCAATGTCATGGCCAAGCCAGCGAACCAAGGATCATGGGTTGGTATCGGCCCCGCCAGGGCAATTTGCGCTGTTGCCCACGCGGTTGATGCGCTTGCTGCCGGCGTCTGCCGCATTGCTGCCGGGGGCGTAGGGCGCTTTGGGCGCCTTGAAGTTGGCTGCCATATAGGCCGTCAGCGCATCGATGTCTTGCGAACCGCCCAGCCGGTTGGTGCCTTTGAGCAGCGTGGAGTAGCCATCGCCACCATCAGCCATGAAGTTGTTGACCGTGACACGGTAGCTTTTGGCTGGGCTCTGGACCACGCCAGTTGCGTCGACCAGCGTTTCGGTGGCGCTGCCGTTGCGCAGGGTAACGTTGCTGATGCGCGCTCCGCATGCCTTGGCGCCATCCCACGTGTACTTGAAGCCGGCCGAGGCAAGCGCAAAGCGGGTGGCGGTAGTGGACTGGCCCAGGCAACCGGCAAACTGCTCTTCCAGAAAGTCCTTGATGTCCTTTGTGGTGAGCGACAGCGTGACCAGGCTGTTACCGAAAGGTTGCACGGTGAAGGCTTCGCCGTAGGTGACATTGCCATTGCCCTCACCCGCCGTGCTGGAGGCAAAGGTGAAGCCTGGGCTGCGCACGCCGCCGCCATTCATGAAGGCAATCACCGCCCCACCAAAGTTGACCGGCTGGGTGGCCGCCAATTGAGAGTCGGCAATGAAATCGCCCGCAGGCATGTTGCACGCGCCGTCAACGCGGGCATTGGACAGGTCTGTCGTGATGGATCCTAAAATCAGGTTGGCAATGGGCGACACAAGCGCCTTGTAAGCGTCCACAATTTTCGCGACGGTTGTATCTGCGGTGATGGCTGGGTCATTGCGAACCACCAGGCGGTTGGTGGCTGCAGCCGCAGTGATGTTGCGCGTGGCGGGGTCGATGGTCAGGTCAATGTCGGTCAACACGCGGCCAAACGCACTGGCGCTGGTCACCGTGATGGTGCGGCCCTTGGCATTGGGCAACTTGCAGTTGTAGGCCGCGTGCGTGTGGGCGCTGACCACCACGTCCACGGCGTCGTCCAGCTGGCTGACGATGCTGGCAATCGCTGAGCCCGCCAGGTTGCCCTCACAGGCGTTGATGTCAGCCAGCGCGCCGGTCTGAAAGCCGCCTTCATGCACCATCACCACGATGGATTCGATGCCCTGGGCGCGCAGCTCGGGGATGAGCGCGTTGACGGTTGCTGCCTCGTCTTTGAACTCCAGACCGGCAACACCGGTGGGCGTGACGATGGTGGGCGTGGCCTTGAGCGTCATGCCGATGAAGGCCACTTTGACGCCATTGAACGTCTTGATGCCATACGCGGGCAGCAAGGTTTTGCCGGTAGCAGTGGCCACCACATTGGCCGACAACCACTTGAATTTGGCACCCTCAAACGGCACCGGCGTGCCCACGGTGGCGCCCTTGCAGCTATTGGGGTCGGTCGCGCCGTTGTTGATCTTGCAGCCGCCGTTTTGCAGGCGCAGCAGTTCGGTGGAGCCCTTGTCAAACTCATGATTGCCGACGGACGTGAACTCCATGCCGATACGGTTCAGGGTTTCGATGGCGGGCTCGTCAAAGAATAGCGAGGAGACCAGCGGACTGGCCCCAATGAAGTCACCACCGCCCACCACCACATTGAGAGGGTTCTGTTTTTTGAGCGCGGCCACGTGCGCCGCCAAGAAATCTGCACCACCCACGGCCGGGCGGCTGGCAGCGGGAATGGAGGTGTTCTGGCCAAAGGTGCCGGGCGACTCCAGCGTGCCGTGGTAGTCGTTGAAACCGATCAGCTTGACCACGAACGGCGTGGTGGGCGCGACAACCGCAGGAGCTGCGGGGACGGCAGGTGCTACGGGATCATCGTTGCCACCGCAAGCCACCAGGACCTGCACACCAGCAAGGGATACAGCCGCTGCTGCGGTAAGAGCGCTTCTCATTTTCATCGTTGTGTCCTCGGGCCCGCAGGCATGTGTTGATTGACACAGGCATGCTAAAAGGGCGACGTGACAGAGCGATGACAGCATGAGATTAGTTCAAAATTACTACTATAAAAATAGCTAACTATGCACTACTGACAAGGGCTAAAGACCAATTTTACTCTCAAAATTGTTCTTTCTTTTGTCAAGGTGTACAGTCAGGATCACCTGTGGCACGGGTTGTCTTTTAAACTCATTCCGCCGTATATTCCAACAGAAAGCCAGACATGCTGCACAAACACCGCTCCCGCATGGTCACCGATGGCCCGTCCCGCGCCGCGCACCGCGCCTTCTTGCGGGCAACCGGGCTGGACGACGCTGATCTTCAAAAGTCGATGGTCGGCATCATCAGCTCGGCGGGTGACAACACGCCTTGCTCGAAGTCGCTCGGGCCACAGGCCGACAACGCACGCCTGGGCGTGGCTGAAGGCGGCGGCGTGCCGGTGTCGATGTCTACCGTGTCGGTGTCTGACGGCACCTCCATGAACCATGACGGCATGCGCATGAGCCTGCTGTCGCGTGAGCTGATAGCCGACAGCATTGAAGTCGCGGTACGCGGCCATGCCTACGATGCGCTGGTCGGTTTTGCGGGCTGCGACAAAACGCTGCCCGGCACCCTGATGGCGATGGTGCGGCTGAACGTGCCCGCGGTTTTTGTTTACGGTGGCTCGATGTTGCCCGGCCAGTCGCCCGACGGCGCAGAGCACACCGTGTTGTCCGCCATTGAAGGCGTGGGGCGTTACCAGAGCGGTGAAATCACTTTGCAGCAGCTGGGTGTGATTGAGCGCACCAGCGCCATGACGGTCGGTTCTTGTCCCGGGCAATTCACGGCCAACACCATGGCCATGGTCGGCGAAGCGCTGGGCCTGTCGTTTTTGGGTTCAGCCACCATCCCTGCGGTTTACAGCGAACGCCTGCCCCTGGCGCGCCGCGCGGGCCGCCGCGTCATGGAAATGCTGCACAGTGGCGGGCCACTGCCGCGCGAATTGGTCACCCGCAGAAGCCTGGAGAACGCCTGCGCTGCGGTGGCGGCCACGGGTGGCTCGACCAACGCTGCGCTGCATATCCCGGCCATCGCGCATGAGGCCGGCATCCGCTTTACGCTGGACGACATGGCCGGGGTTTTCAACCGCACGCCGCTGATTGCAGACCTGCAACCTGGTGGCCGCTATTTAGCGCGTGACCTGAATGTGATTGGCGGGGTGCCGGTGGTGCTCAACGCGCTGCTCAAAGGCGGCTTCCTTCATGGCGATGCGCTGACATTGACCGGCCAAACCCTGGCCGAAGCGCTGCCTTCGTGGCCCGCTGCAGATGGCCGCATAGTGCGCGACTGCACAGCGCCCATCCATCCCACGGGCGGGCTGGTGGTGCTGAAGGGCAATCTTTGCCCAGACGGCGCGCTGCTGAAAATTGCCGGTTTGAAGTCATTGCGTTTTGAAGGCAGGGCACGGGTTTTTGATACCGAAGAGGCCTGCATGAAAGTGGTGTCGGAAAGAAGCTATGCCGCTGGCGATGTGCTGGTCATACGCTATGAAGGACCCAAGGGCGGGCCGGGCATGCGCGAAATGCTCAGTGTCACGGCGGCCATTTACGGCCAGGGCATGGGCGAGAAGGTGGCTTTGCTGACGGATGGCCGATTTTCCGGTGCGACGCGCGGCATGTGCATTGGCTACGCCAGCCCCGAAGCCGCCATCGGTGGCGCCATGGCACTGGTGCGGGAGGGTGATCGCATCAGCATCGATGCCGAGGCCGCACGCATTGACCTGCATGTGAGTGACGGCGAGCTGGCGAAACGCCGTGCCCACTGGCAGCCGGTTGTGCGCGCGCGGCTGGCTGGCGTGCTGGAGAAATACGCGCGCCTGGTAGGCCCCACGCACGAAGGCGCGGTCACCCATTCAGGCAACACCGACTGGCCCTATGAGCCGACGGATGCGGCAGTAGCCACGACAAGAGGCGTGTCATGAAATTGGGTTTCTGCGGTCTGGGCCTGATGGGCACGCCCATGGTGCGCCGCCTGCTGGCAGCCGGGCACCAGGTGCAGGTGTGGAACCGCTCGCCCGACAAAGCGGCGCAGTTGGCCACGCTGGGCGCATACGTCGCTCGCACCCCGGCTGAGGCTGCCACCGGTGTGGAAGGCGTGCTGATGTGTGTGTACGATGCTGCGGCGGTCAAGGACGTGGTTTTTGGCCCTGATGGGGTCGCAACGGTCAAACGGTTGGCGTGGCTGGTTGACCATTCCAGCATACCTCCTGACACCACCCGGCTACTGGCCCAGCGCCTGGCTGCCGCCAATGGTGCCGACTGGCTTGATGCCCCGGTTTCGGGCGGCGTCGCAGGTGTGCAGGCGGGTACGCTGGCCATCATGGTGGGCGGCAGTGCGACGCATTTTGCACCCGCTTGCCAGGCCATGCATGCCTATGCGGGCAACGTCACCCACATGGGGCAGAGCGGCACGGGCCAGGCCACCAAGCTGTGCAACCAGACCATTGTTGCCGCTACGATTGCGGCAATTGCCGAAGCCGTGGGTTTTGCTGAACGCAACGGCATTGATGTGCACAAGCTGGCAGCAGCGCTGGCCGGCGGCTGGGCCGATTCAAAGCCGTTTCAGGTGCTTGTGCCGCGCATGGTGTCGCCCCAGCCCGAATCCATCGGGGCGCTGTCAACCATGCTCAAAGACGTTGACACCGTGCTCGCCGCCGCGCAAGAAAGCGGCGCGCCGATGCCCGTCACTGCCAGCGTGCAGCAGGTGCTGCGCATCGCCAGTGCCATGGGTTTGGGCCAGGCCGAGCTGTCGGCCGTCATCAGCGTGGTGCAGCCCGAACGGCGTGAGGCTTTTTTGTATCCTGAACGCAAGGCGCAGGAATGACCCACGTGCTGGTGACGGGTGCAGGCGGCTACATTGGCCAGGCCCTGTCGGCGCGGCTGAAGGCAGCTTTGCAAACCGGGCAGATCGCATCCGTCACGCTGGTGGATTTGCATTTTGCGGCTGATGTGGTTGACAGCGCGGGCCTGCGCCATGTCAAAGGCGACATCGGTGATCCTTCGGTGTTGGACAAAGCCACCTGGCCCGCGCCAACCAAGGTTTTTCATTTGGCCGGCATCACCAGCCGTGCCGCGCAAGACGATTTTGCATTGGGCTTGCGCGTCAATGTGGGCAATGCCATGGCTTTGTTTGAACGCTTGCGACTGCAAGGACGGGCGCCCGTCGTGGTGTGCGCCAGCAGCATCGCCGTATACGGTGTGCCACTGCCCGGCGCGGTAGATGACCATACGCCGTTGAAGCCCACCCTGAGCTATGGCGCACAAAAGCAGATGCTGGAAATATTGCTGGCTGACTACAGCCAGCGCGGCTGGCTCGATGGCCGTGCGGTACGCCTGGCAGGCATCGTGGCCAGGCCCCGCGCGCCCACCGCCGCGCTATCGGCATTTGCAAGTGATTTGATTCGCGAGCCTGCAGAGGGGCGTCACTACATCTGCCCGGTGGCACCCAACGCAACTGTCTGGCTGCTGTCGTTGCCCGCCTGCATTGAATGCCTGTTGCAAGCGGCCAACACGGCGCAGCAGCAACTGCCCGCGAACCGCGCCTGGAATTTACCCGCACTGCGCGCCAGCGTGCACGAGCTGGCGCAGGCCGTGGGTCGCCACCTGGGCCGCGACATCAGCGACCTGATTGACTACCAGCCGCAGCCCGGGCTGGGGGCACAATTTGCCACGTGGCCGCCCTTGTCAACCGATATTGCCAACCAGCTGGGAATGCGCCATGATGGCAACCTTCACACCCTGGTGGCTCGCGCTCTGGCATCAACCACAGACGTTGCAGCGTAATCGGCCTCAGTGATGAAAACATGGCAAGCCACACAGCGCAAACTTTGCTCTTAAGCTTTATCCTCAAACATTCTTCGTCAACTTTTTGTCAAATGAAATTCTATTTAAAGGGCTCGCCATGACCATTTCACGCAGACGCTTCACCACTGTGCTTTCAGGATCTGCTGCAGCCTTGGCCAGCCCGTGGGTGCGCGCCCAGTCTGGCAAACCAGTGCGCATCCTGGTGGGCTTTTCACCCGGTGGCAGCACCGATGTGGCTGCGCGCTTGCTGGGCAACAAGCTCAAGGACGAGCTGGGCGTGCCAGTGGTTGTGGAGAACAAACCGGGCGCAGGCGGGCAGTTGGCCGCGCAGGCGCTCAAGGCCGCAGCGCCGGATGGCACCACGCTGTTTCTGTCGCACGACCACACCATTTCGATCTTGCCGCTGGTCACCAAACAACCTGGTTTTGACCCGGCTCAAGACTTTGTTGCCGTGGCCGGCTTTGCGTCATTCGTCAACTGCTTTGCGGTATCGGGCGGCACCCCCGTCAAGAGTTTTACCGAGTACGTGAAATGGGTGCGTGAAGCGAGTAAAGACAAGAGCTCTGTCGGCGTGCCTGCGCCAGCCTCCACACCGGAGTTTTTGGTCAAGCTGATTGGTGACAAGTTCAATCTCGATCTGGTGTCTGTGCCTTACCGTGGCGGCGCGCCGATGATCGCTGACATGCTGGGCAACCAGATCCCCGCGGGCGTAGCGGCCGTGCCGGACTTCATTGAAAACCACCGTGCGGGCAGGATGCGCGTGGTCGGTGTGCTGGGTTCGGCCCGCCAGGCCGCGTTGCCGGACGTACCCACTTTTGGCGAGCTGGGCCTGAGCGGTTTTGAAGACATTCCCTACTACGGCCTGTTTGCACCCAAAGGAACGCCACAGGCTACTCTGGACACCCTCAGTGCGGCGATCAAAAAAGTGCTGCTGCAAAAGTCAGTCAGCGACACCCTGATCAACCTGGGCCTGACGGTGGACTACATGACCCAGCAGCAACTGACCGAGCGCGAGAAAGCCTACACCCAGGTCTGGACACGCATCGTCAAAGAAAAAGGCTTTGCCCCGGCGTGACAACATGCTGATCGACCTGCGTACCTACACACTGAAAATCGGCAGCGTGCGTGACTTTCTTGCGCTGTATGCTGCCGAGGGCCTGGCCGTTCAAACTGCGCACCTTGGCCCGCCGCTGGGCTATTACACGACCGAGGTGGGCGAGCTCAGTCAGGTCGTCCACCTGTGGCAATACCAGGACGCCGCCGACCGCGAGCGCCGCCGGGCAGCCCTGGAGGCAGACCCGCGCTGGCTGGCCTACCGCAGCAAAAGCAGCGTGTGTGGTCATGTCGTGCGCCAGCAAAACAGCCTTCTGAAAGCGGTTGATTTTGCCGCCATGGGCTTGCCAGGTGGGAGCGGCCAGTTGATATCAAAACCTTAAATAGCTATTTAATTCATAGCGGCTTACCCAATATCTTATTGGGCTGCAGGCTTTATTTACCCCTAACCCGGAAAAAATGCCCGTCCAGTGCCTCAGGGCGGGGTCAAAGGCCTGCCAAGCTCAAGACCCAAGGCGTTTTCTGCCAGGCCACCACTTCTTCGCGCAGCAAGTGGGCTGATTGAGGATAGGCCTCGGCCCAGCCTGGCCGGGCAGTGAGGCACGCCCCACGCGGGTTGCCCCGCTCGGCTGTCAGCTGAAGGCCCTGCATGTCGGGCTCGCGGCGCGCATGGCACAAAATTACGGCCAGGCGCAGCGACATGAGTTGTGAGATGAACGCCGCATCGTCAAAATCCGCCTCCAGCTTGCGCAACTTGCCCCGGTGCCCCAGCACCAGCAGGCTCAGGCGGTGCAGCTCGGTCTGGGTCAGGCCTATGGCGTCGGCGTTGTCCAGGATATAGGCGCCGTGTTTGTGGTAATCGTTGTGGGAAATGTGGGAACCGATTTCATGCAGCAGGGCGGCCCAGCCGAGTTTGCGTTGGTGCCGGGCGCGGTCATCGTCCACAGGCGGCACAAGCGCTGCCTGGCTGGCGCGAAGCTGGCTAAACAAATTGCCTGCCACTGCTGCCACGCGCTCGCCGTGCACCGTGTCCACATCAAACCGGGTTGCCAGGCGCTGGATCGACGTCGTGGGCAGGTTGGCCGGGTCGTCAACGTTGCCCATCAGGTCGCAAATCAGGCCGTGGCGCAAGCCGCCGCTGGCCAGTTGAAGCTCATCAATCTGTAGCAGTTCAAACACCGCCCGCAATATGCTTAAGCCCCCGCCTATGATGGGGCGCCGGTCGTCTTTCATGCCGGCAATGCGCAACTGGTCTGCGCTCTTGGCTGACACGAGCTTGTCCAGCAGCCAGTCCAGCCCCGCGCGGCTCACCGTGCCTGCCGGCCAGCCGGCGGCAATCAGCACATCGCCGACCGCGCCCACGGTGCCAGCCGAGCCATAGGCGACATCCCAAACATCACGCGGGTAGATGCTCAGCGCTTCGTCCAGTACGGCCTTGGCGGCAATCTCGGCCATTTGAAACGCGCGCGGCGTGAACTGGCCGTGCGGGAAATAGCGGGTTGACCAGGCAATACTGCCGACCCGGTAGGACTCCATTGCCTTGGGTTCGAGCCCCAGGCCCAAAATCAGCTCGGTGGAGCGACCACCGATGTCCATCACGAGGCGCCGCTCGGCCGTAGGGGGCAGCATATGGGCCACGCCTTGGTAAATCAGGCGGGCTTCCTCGCGGCCAGAGATCACATCAATGGGAAACCCCAGTGCTTTGTTGGCGCGCACTAAAAACTCGTCGCGATTGCGCGCCTCCCGCAGGGTCTGGGTTGCTACCGCCCGCACTGCTGATTTTTTGAAACCCGCCAGCCGCTCGCCAAAACGGGCCAGGCAGTCCAGCCCACGCTGGATGGCGTCTGGCGTAAGGTTGCGGTTTTCGTCGAGCCCGCCGCCCTGGCGCACCGTTTCCTTTAGGTACTCGGTGCGCAGGAACTGGCCGTGGTCAATGCGGCCAATTTCAAGCCGAAAACTGTTCGATCCCAAATCCACGGCGGCGAGCCGGGTTCCGCTTGGCAACGGCTGGTCTTTCATCGGCGGGTCTTTGGTTGGGTAAGGTTGAGCTTTGACCCCCGCAAGTCCGTGCCGGCTGGTGCGTTTGGGGGGGGAGATGTTGCCCAAGTTTAGTTAGCTTCATAAATTATAGCTAACTATGCACATCTGGCGAGGGCTAGAGGCCAAAAAGACCGGAAATTCTGGCTAAATTCAGGTGAAAGCCCAAAAATAGGCTCCAAAGGGCCGCCAGCAGCCCGATGGTGTCGATGGGAATTGATCGGACAGCCCGACGATACGCATGATTTGTGACAGTCGCGTGACCCGCCCGCGCTGGGGGAAAGTTGAGTTTTGTCACATCACTGTCATACAAGCGCCCTATATTTGCGCCATCAGATCAGTAAAACCACTGACCATCGTCATCCCGATTTTTATTCATTCACCTTGAAAGGTACCCTCATGAAAATACGTTTTAAATCTGCATTGATCAGCCTGGCCAGTGTGGCCGCAACCTTCGGCACAAGCCTGGCCCAAGCGCAGGAAATAACGGGCGCTGGCGCGACGTTCCCAGCCCCGATCTACGCCAAATGGGCGTCCGACTACAACAAGGCCACCGGCGTCAAAATCAATTACCAGTCCGTCGGCTCAGGCGCTGGCATCAAGCAGATCGACTCCAAAACCGTTGACTTTGGCGCGTCCGACATGCCGCAAACCGACGAAGTGCTCAAAGCCAAAGGCCAAATCCAGTTTCCAGCCGTCATTGGCGGCACGGTGCCCGTGATCAACATCAAGGGCATTGCGCCCGGCCAGATGAAGCTCGATGGCCAGGTACTGGGTGATATTTTTCTGGGCAAGATCACCAAGTGGGATGATGCTGCCATCAAGGCATTGAACCCCGGCTTGCCGCTGCCTGACGCCGCCATTGCCCCGGTGCGACGCGCCGATGGCTCGGGCACCACGTTCAACTTCACCAATTACCTGAGCCGCGTGCACCCCGAGTGGAAAGCCAAAGTGGGCGAGGGTACAGCGGTGAACTGGCCGGTGGGTGCAGGTGGAAAAGGTAATGAAGGCGTGGCCGCGTTTGTGAACCGCCTGCCCAATTCAATCGGCTATGTCGAATATTCCTATGTCAAGCAAAACAAGATGACGTACACCCTGTTGAAAAACCGGGATGGCGTTTTCGTAGCACCCGATGACGAGACATTCAAAGCTGCTGCAGCGGGCGCTGACTGGAACAAAACCTTCTACCAGTTGATCACCGACCAGCCGGGCAAAAACGCCTGGCCCATCACCACCGCCACGTTCATTCTGATGCAGGTCAAGCAGGACAAGCCCGCCAACGCGACCGAAGTGTTCAAGTTCTTCAGCTGGGCCTTCAAGAACGGCGACAAGGTGGCCGCCGAACTGGACTATGTGCCCATGCCGTCCAACGTGATTGGCTCCATTGAGAAAGCCTGGAGCCAGGTGACGGATGCGTCGGGCAAACAGGTCGCGCAGAAATAAATCGCTGTGGGCTTCATTCGATAAAAACGTCCTGAGAGGAGCTAAAACGTGTCAACTACACTTCCGGTAAACGAGATTTCCCTCGAGCAGTCAATCAAGTCTTCCGGACGTGTCATGACCCAACCTCCTCCTGTGAAAACAGCCCGCTCCGGCCCGATGGCTGACCGCATCTTTGGATGGATGGCCAAAGGAGCCGCGCTTTTTACGCTGTGCATTTTGGCGGCCATTCTGGTGTCGTTGACCATCAGCGCATGGCCCGCCATCGACAAGTTCGGGTTGGGCTTTCTCACCAGTACCACCTGGGACCCGGTCAAGAACGAGTACGGCGGTCTGGTCATGATCTACGGCACCTTGATGACGTCCATCGTGGCGTTGCTGATTGCGGTGCCAGTCAGTTTTGGAATTGCACTTTTTTTGACCGAAATGTCGCCCTCGTGGCTCAAGCGGCCGCTGGGGACCGCCATCGAGTTGCTGGCTGCCGTGCCGTCCATCGTGTACGGCATGTGGGGGCTGCTGGTGTTCAGCCCGGTGCTGTCCACTTATGTACAGCAACCGCTGCAGGCTCTTTTCAAAGGCGTGCCCTACATCAGCGCGCTGTTTTCCGGGCCGCCGGTCGGCATAGGCATTCTTTCGGCCGGGATCATTCTGGCCATCATGATCATCCCGTTCATTGCGGCAGTGATGCGTGACGTTTTTGAGGTCACGCCCACGCTGCTCAAAGAATCCGCTTACGGGCTGGGGGCCACGACGTGGGAAGTGGTGTCCAAAGTCGTGCTGCCGTACACCAAAGCCGGTGTGGTGGGCGGCATCATGCTGGGGTTGGGCCGGGCCATTGGCGAGACCATGGCCGTCACCTTTGTGATTGGCAACTTCAACCAGCTTGATTCTTTGAGCCTGTTTCAGGCGGCCAACAGCATTACCTCCGCATTGGCCAATGAATTTGCCGAGGCCGGTGAGGGCCTGCATCAGGGGGCGCTGATGTACCTGGGCCTCATCCTTTTCTTCATCACTTTCGTGGTGTTGACGCTGTCCAAGCTGCTGCTCACACAACTCAACAAGAGCGAAGGAAAAAAATCATGAGCACCGGCGAGGCCCTGCTGCAATCCGCAGCGCTGGACGCAACCCGACAAGCCAGGTACGCCCAGCGCAAGCTGGTGAATAAAGTGGCATTGACGCTTTCCTTGATGGCGATGGCCTTTGGCCTGTTCTGGCTTTTCTGGATTCTTTTTGAAACCGTGCGCCTGGGTGTCGGAGGCCTGAACTGGGCAACGCTGACGCAGATGACCCCGCCGCCCAACGACGAGGGTGGCCTTGCCAACGCGATGTATGGCTCGTTCCTGATGGTGATGCTGGCAACCTTTGTCGGCACGCCCATCGGCATCATGGCGGGCATCTACCTGGCCGAGTTTGACAGCAAGGGCTGGCTTGCCACCATCACGCGCTTCGTCAATGACATTTTGCTGTCTGCACCTTCCATCGTGATTGGCCTGTTTGTCTATGCCGTGGTGGTGTCCCGGTTCAAGGCATTCTCGGGCTGGGCGGGCGTGATTGCGCTGGCGCTGATTGTGATTCCGGTCGTCATCCGCACGACAGAGAACATGCTGCAGCTAATCCCGGCAGGCCTGCGTGAAGCCGCTTACGCGCTGGGCGCGCCCAAATGGAAAGTGATTTTGAGCATCACGCTCAAGTCGGCCCGCGCTGGCGTGGTCACGGGCGTCATGCTGGCAATTGCCCGCATTGCCGGTGAGACGGCACCCCTGCTGTTTACCGCCCTGAGCAACCAGTTCTGGACGTCGAGCTTGAGTGAGCCAATGGCCAGCCTGCCCGTGACGATTTTCAAATTTGCCATGAGCCCTTATGAAAATTGGCAGAAGCTGGCCTGGGCGGGGGTGTTTCTCATCACCATGGCGGTGTTGGGTCTCAACATTTTGGCGCGCGTCGTGACACGGGCCAGATGAGCCATATCGTGAAGAGGCACTGAGGCCCGCACGCCGTTTCTCCAAAGACTGTTTACAACAATATCTGCAAGGTTTGATCATGACCACTGCTTCGCCTGTCAAAGAAAACGCAAAAATCTCGGTCAAAGACCTGAATTTTTACTACGGAAAGTTCCACGCGCTTAAGGGAATCAACCTTGAAATCCCCGAGAAAAAAGTCACCGCATTTATCGGGCCGTCGGGCTGCGGCAAGTCCACCCTCCTGCGGGTTTTTAACCGCATGTTTGAGTTGTATCCCGAGCAGAGGGCGGATGGGCAGATCATGCTGGACGGCGAGAACTTGCTGACCAGCAAGAAAGACGTGGCGTTGCTGCGCGCCAAGGTCGGCATGGTGTTCCAGAAACCCACGCCGTTTCCGATGTCAATTTTCGACAACATTGCGTTTGGCGTGAAACTGTTTGAAAATTTGAATGCGACTGATATGGAGGAGCGGGTGGAGTGGGCGCTGCGCAAGGCAGCTTTGTGGAATGAGGTCAAGGACAAGCTGCAACAAAGCGGCTCGGGCCTGTCGGGCGGGCAGCAGCAGCGCCTGTGCATTGCGCGTGGCATTGCCATCAAGCCCGAAGTGCTGCTGCTGGACGAGCCTTGCTCGGCGCTGGACCCGATATCCACGGCCAAGATTGAAGAGCTCATCACCGAGCTGAAGAAGGACTACACCGTGGTCATCGTCACCCA
The DNA here is from genome assembly GCA_025358555.1 of Rhodoferax sp. Classification (GTDB taxonomy): domain Bacteria; phylum Pseudomonadota; class Gammaproteobacteria; order Burkholderiales; family Burkholderiaceae_C; genus JANYCG01. Next base: position 8,150 of record JANYJD010000121.1, on the reverse strand, counting down.
CAACATGCAGCAGGCTGCGCGCTGCAGCGACTACACGGCTTACATGTACCTGGGGGACCTGATGGAGTTTGGCTCGACCGAGCAGATGTTCTTCAAGCCCACGCGCAAAGAGACTGAAGACTACATCACTGGCCGATTTGGATAATTGATGTGGCACACCCGCAGGCTTCGCGCACTGCGTGTCGCTGCGCCACCCCCTTGCAGGGTTTCTGGAACGGGCCGTTGACTGCGCTCTTGTTTTATTGAATTGGAGAATCTAATGCCAGAAAAACACTTATCCAGCCAGTTCGACAGCGAGCTCAATGCCGTGTCCACCCGGGTCATGGAACTCGGTGGCCTGGTTGAATCGCAAATCCGGCAGGCAATCTTTGCGCTGTCGCACTTCAGCATTGAGGTGGCAGACGCCGTCATGGAGACAGAAGCGCGGGTGAACGCCATGGAGGTGGACATTGACCGCGAGCTGTCCAGCATCATCGCGCGCAGGCAGCCCACGGCGCGGGACCTGCGCCTGCTGATTGCCATCTCCAAAACCACGGCCAACCTGGAGCGCGTGGGCGATGAGGCGGAAAAAATCGCGCGCATGGTGCGCTCCATCATCAACAGCGGCGCGCCGCGCTCGCTGCCATCGCTTGAGCTGCGCGTGGCGGCCGATCTTGCCTCGGGTTTGCTCAACAAGGCGTTGAACGCTTTTGCGCGGCTTGACACCGCTGCCGCCGTGTCCATCCTCAAGGAAGACGACCTGATCGACAAGGAGTTTGACGGCTTTGTGCGCAAACTCATCACCTACATGATGGAAGACCCGCGCATGATTTCGCCCAGCCTTGACCTGCTTTTCCTCGCCAAGGCGATTGAGCGCATTGGCGACCATGCCAAGAACATTGCCGAGTTCATCATCTACGTGGTGAAGGGTGAAGATGTGCGCCACACGTCGATGGCGCAGATAGAGTCGGTCGTGAAGTGAGTCGCCGATGAAACATCAACCCAGTGTCCTGATCGTTGAAGACGAGCCAGCCATTGCCGAGCTGATTGCCGTGAACCTGCGCCACAACGGTTTTGCGCCGACGTGGGCGATGGACAGCGCCAGCGCGCAGCGCGAACTCGACGCGGTGCTGCCTGATGTGGTGCTGCTGGACTGGATGCTGCCCGGAGAAAGCGGCCTGTCGCTGGCCAGGCGCTGGCGTGCCGATGCGCGCACCAAGGGCGTGCCCATCATCATGCTGACCGCACGTGGCGACGAGGCAGACCGCGTGGCCGGGCTGGACGCCGGTGCCGACGACTACATCGCCAAGCCGTTCTCGGCCAAGGAAATGCTGGCACGCATCCGCGCAGTGTTGCGCCGCCGGGCGCCGGAGCAGGTGGGCGGCGTGGTGGCTGTCGCAGGGTTGTCGCTGGACTCTTCCACTTACCGCGTGGTTTTTGAAGGGCAGATGCTCAAGCTGGGCCCCACTGAATTCAAGCTGCTGCAGTACCTGATGAGCCACGCCGAACGGGTGCACAGCCGTGCGTCACTGCTCGATAAAGTCTGGGGCGACCATGTTTTCATTGAAGAGCGCACCGTGGACGTGCATGTGAAGCGCCTGCGCGAGGCGCTGGGCGATGCGGGCGCAATGGTTGAAACCGTGCGTGGCGCCGGTTACCGGCTCACATCCCGGCCTGCCGTGCCGCTGGGAAGCCCGGTGCCTGTACGGGCACACGCCTGATCGCCTGTCCCACACCGAGCACATCAATCTGCGCGGTTTGCCCAGTCAAGCAAGACACTAGCCAGCCGCGCAATGTTTGCGCCAGCAACCGGCCGTGTGTGTAGCATCAACCCATGTTTCTGAGATTTCTCTACTTTATTGCCTTCCAAGTGGCCGGTGCCTTGCTGGGCTGGTTTGGCGTCCAGCAAATTGAGCCGCAGGGCATTCTGGCTGGCAAGTTGGCCGGGGCGCTGGCGGGTGTGCTGGCTGCTGGCCTGGCTTGGTTGGTGGTCGATGGCCTGCGTGGCGCGAAGCTGCTGAAATGGCTGCGCGCGGGCGACGCTGGCAGCAGCGCGCTGACCGGCGGCCTATGGGGTGAAGTGGCGGACCGCACGCGCCGCCAGATGCGCGCACGGGATCAGAAAATACAGGCCAGCGATGCGCGCCTGCAAGATTTTCTGGCGGCTTTGCAGGCCTCGCCCAATGGCGTGGTGCTGCTGGACGAGCAGGCCCGCATTGAATGGTTCAACCAGATGGCTGCTTCGCACTTCGGCTTTGAAGCGCACCGTGACGTGCTGCAGCACTTTGGCAACCTGGTTCGCGACCCCGGTTTTGCAGCGTATTACGCGGGCAATGACTACCAGCGTGATGTGGTTATGCCAGGGCGTGAGAACACGCCCGCGCGCCCGGTGAAACTGGCCGTGCATCTGCACCCGTATGGCGATGGGCGCTTGCTGCTGCTGTCGCGCGACATCACCGCGCTGGTGCAGGCAGAGGCCATGCGCCGCGATTTTGTGGCCAATGTGTCGCATGAAATCCGCACCCCGTTGACCGTGCTTGCCGGGTTTGTGGAAATTTTGCAGACGCTGCCGGTGAACGCGCAGGAGCGCAAGCGCTACCTGGATTTGATGGCCCAGCAATCGCAACGCATGCAGACGCTGGTGAATGACCTGCTGACCTTGTCCAGGCTGGAGGGAAGTCCTGCGGTGGGCAGTGCAGACTGGATTCCCATGCATTTGCTGCTTGCAGAAGTCACCGATGAGGCCCGTGCACTGTCCCTCCTGTTGGGTCAGGCAGCGCCGGTCTCACCGCACGCGCGCGAACTGCGGTTGTCAGTGACTGAAGACCCGCACATTCCCGAGATCGCGGGCGCGCACAATGAACTGTTGAGTGCCATGACCAACCTGGTGGGCAACGCGATCCGTTACTCGCCCCTGGGCAGCGCCATCCATGTGCGGTGGCAGCGGCTGGTTGACGGCAGCGGCGAGTTTTCGGTGCAGGACGCCGGCCCCGGTTTTGCGCCGGAACACATTCCGCGCTTGACGGAACGCTTTTATCGCATTGACAGCAGCCGTTCGCGCGACACCGGTGGCACCGGCCTCGGCCTTGCGATTGTCAAGCACGTGGCGCAGCGCCATGGCGCCGAACTGCGCATCGCCAGCACGCCGGGCGTGGGCTCCAGGTTCAGCATCGTGTTCCCGCCAAGCCGGGTGAGGCTTGGGCCGCCCGCGCCTGCGCTCCAGCCGGTCAGCCAGCTCGCCGATGCTGTCTCATGACGCGCGCCAGAATCGCCAGAAAGACCAGGGCAGTCGCGCCCAGGGCAATGGCACTGGCAGCCCAAAATGCGGCGGCCGTGCCAGTGGCAGTCCACGGCCCCAGACCCTTGTAGGCCAACAGGTAGCCGCCCGCCAGCCCGCCGCCCCATAGCAGCACGCAATACACCGCCAGCGGTGCCAGCACCACCGAGAAGCAGCGCAAAACGAACACGCACAAGCACTGCAGCGCGTCAAAAAAATGGTACAGCGCAACCCATGCCAGAAGCGGCACGGCCATCGCAACCACCTCGGGGTTGCGGGCATAAACCTCAGCCAGAAAACCGCGCGCCAGCAACAGGCCGCCGCAAAGCACCAATGAGGCCGCCAGCACCATCTGAAAGCCCAGCCTGATGGCACCATGCGCCTTGCCCGCATCGCCTGCGCCAAGCCAGAAGCTCACACGCGAACTGGCCGCAATGCCAACCGACAGCGGCAGCATGTACAGCACGGCAGCCAGGTTGGATGCAATCTGGTGGCTGGCTGAGGCAATCACCCCCAGACGCGCAATGAACAGGGCCATCAATGTAAACGAGGTGACCTCGACCATCACCGCCAGCCCGCCCGGAATGCCCAGGCGCGCAAATTCTGCAATCTGGCCCCAGTGCGGTTTCTCAAGCCGGTGCCAGATTTTGTACGGACCGTAAAAGTCCTGCGTGCGCAGCATCCACAGCGCCACAGCCAGCAGGCTGTAGTTCACCACCAGCGTGGCCCAGGCGCAGCCCACAGCGCCTTGAGGCTCCAGCCCCAGCCCGCCAAACGCAAACCAGATGGACAGCGGCACCTTGATGAACAGTGAGCCGATTTGCAGCCAGGTCACAAGCTGGGGCCGCCCCAGGCTCTGGTTCAGCGTGCTGTACATGCGAAACAGCAAGGCCGGCGGCAGGGCCATGGCCAGCACGGCCAGGTAGCGCTCCACCTCAAAGCGCAGCGCCAGCGGCACCTCGGTCCAGCGCAGCAACGCGCCGGGCGACAGCAGCACGGCCATGCCAACCACGATGGTGATGGCGCACAGGTACAGTGCTTGGCGGAACGACTGCCCCACTTCGAGCTGCCTGCCGCCGCCGTGCAATCTGGCCCACACCGGCAGCAGTGCCTGCAGCACACCCATCAGGGCCACAAAGACACTGATGAAAATGGCTGAGCCGACCGACAGCGCAGCCAGCGATGCGTCCGCGTAGCGCCCGGCCACGATAGTGTCGGTAACACCAAACGCCATGACCGCCAATTGGCCCACCAGGACGGTGGCGGCATGGCGGGTGATGATTTTCAGTTCAGACAATGGATCAGACGGGTCGAATGGGTCGAATGGACCAACAGTGTCATTGGGGAACTGGCTTGCCTGACGTCGCTTCAGGCTTTATGACGCGTTTGTACAGCAGCACGTCTTCGTCCCGGTCAGACGGGCGGCTGACAGTGCTGTGCAGAGTCCATTGCGTCAAATCGACGCTGGCGGCCAGTGTGTTTGCGGCATCGTTGTCCACCAGCAGCCACAGGCAGGCTGGACGCAGCCCTGCGGGTTTCAATGTAAGTCCGGCATGGTACTGGAACGCCGCGATCTGGCCCCGGCTCAAGCCGTGCGATTCAACGCACACCGGTGTTTGCACAATGATGCCCACCCGGCGCACCAGCGGCGCATAACTGCGTGCAAAGTCGAGCAACGGCAGCCACAGCGTCATCAGCAGCAGCCAGCTCAAGGCCGCTCCGCCGGCGGGCAACACCAGGCTTTTCCAGATTGCGGCGCGGTGCCGGCCGATGCGCCATTTTACGAGCCAGGCCCACGCCAATGTTGCGACAACAGCTATAAAAAAAGCAGCAAATGAGAAGCTGGGCTCAAACCCAGGGGCCAGCCTGGCTACGTTGGCTGCAGGCTGCTTCGGGATTCCAGTCTGCATGGCGATCCACACGACCCAGATGATGGTGGCGCAGCCCGAGAAAAACAGCAGCGTGAACCAATCCACCAATGCGGCCACGCTGCGCCCAAGGGTCGGCAGGGCAAACGCAGCCAGCGCAGCCAGCGCGGGCAAGGCCAGCAGCAGCGAACGGTCGGCAGAACCAGTCAACAGTGTTGCGCCCAGCGCCACGGCCACAAACCACAAGGGCAGGGCCAGGTGCCGGCTCATGCTGCCTTTGAGAAGTTGCAGCCGCCAGCGCCACAGCGTCCACATGGCAAGCGGCCAGGCGGGCCAGGTGAACCAGAGCAGCAACCGGCCAATGCTGCGCCACTGCGGCCACGCCGCCTGTGGCACCTCGATGCGCCAGCGCCATAAATCAAGCGCCGTTGCCAAAAGGCCGACGGCCAGGGTTGCAATTGCAATGCCCCACGCCCACAGGGTGTGCCAGGCGCGAGGCGCCTGAACGCGGGGTGTGTCGTGTCCGTCATGCCCGTCATGGGTTTCATGCACATTGCTGTAGCCGTCCAGCAAGTGGATGGCGGCACATCCCGCGCCCAGCAGAACCGCCAGTGCGGGCGCGCCAGACAACGTGAGTCCCACCAGCCCCGCAGCGCCGGCGAGGGCAGGCGTCAACGTGCTGTACGGCATCGCGGCAATGGCGTAAAAGCTCAACGCGGTAAAACAGAGCTGGGCGGCGGCTGGCGTGGTCTCATGTGAGAGTTGCGCCAGGCCAAGGCAGGCCATGAAGGCCAGCAGCCCGCCGTCTGCCATGGCGCGTGCATAGTCTGGCGTGCTGGCTTCGCCGCCAAAGGCAAATGCCACGGGCTGGGCCTTGGGGCTGCGGGCCAGGCTGTAAGTGCCGTACCAGGTGACCACTAGGGTGAGCGCCAGCAACAGGGCAAACGGGACGCGGGCTGCAAAACCTGGCGATACCCATGCCGGCGCAAGCTGAATCGCCCAGGCCCCCAGCCAGTAGGGCAACAGTGCGTCAACCTGCGGGGGCAGGCCCATCAATTGCGGTACAAACCAGGCAGCAATGGCCGGTGCCGGGCCGTTCAATCCGGCCAGCTCCGCCATGAAGCCAAAGGCCGTCATGTCGGCGCTCTTCCACGGCTCCCGGCCGATAAAGCCTGGCAGCACGTAAGCCGCGCAGAACAGCCACAGCGCAAGCCTTGGCAAGCGCCGCACGGCGCCTTGGGCAACGATGGCGGGGGTAGGCTGGTTCACGCGTAAATCTAAAGGTGGTTTTAGGGACCCAAATGCAAAAGGGCAGCGCGGTAAACCGGCTGCCCTTCAGGAAAAGGTGCGCTAAAAACTTCTGCCCGTTTACTTGGCTGCGGTCTTGCCGAAACGGTTGCGGAAACGCTCCACACGGCCACCCATGTTGTCCACGGATTTTTGCGTACCGGTATAGAAGGGGTGTGACTCGCTGGAGGTGTCCAGCTTGTACAGCGGCAACTCACGGCCGTCTTCCATCTTGATCATTTCCTTGGTGTTGGCGCAGGAGCGCGTCACAAACTTGAAATTGTTGGAAAGGTCCACGAAACAGATTTCGCGGTAGTTGGGGTGAATGCCTTCTTTCATGGTCTCAATCCTTGTGTTCAGTTGCGCCAGCCGCGTTGAACCAGTTTCAACGTACTTTTCGCGGTAAGCCCAACATTATATACCGGGGCATTAAATAGATGTCGATGTTCTCTGTATTTCGCGTGAAGCCATTCAGACGGACCGCATGGCCGCCCACCAGCACATACTGCACTGCCTCAGCCTGAAAGCGCCGCAACAAGTCCAGCAGCGCGTCCAGGTTCATGGGCCTGCGACCGCCTTTGCCGCCAGTGCACCATTTAGCAAGCGAGCCTGTTCAAGTTGCCGCAGGTCGTCGATCTCGTTGAGGATGTGCGGCTCGCGCTGCTGGGCTTGGTTACCTGCATGGCTGCCATTGCAAGGCTTGGAGCCGCCAAGGCATCGATGTCTGCAGCTTTGGTGCCATTGATGACGGCACTTGGTGCAGTCTGGCTGCTTGGGGAACCGCTGGACCCTGGCACGCCGTCGGCCGGGGCGGCAGCGTGCCTGCGGTGTGTTGCTTGCCAGCGGGGTTGTCAGCAGGCGCGCGTAACATGCCTGCAGGGCTTTCAGCTGATCCAAAAGGTGAAATCGATCCTTAGCCGCCGTATCACATAGATAGTTTGATATCAATATAATAGTGAAAATCCCTACCCGCCCCGGCGCATCTGGTCAAAGAACTCCATGTTATTCTTTGTGCCCTTCATCTGCTTGAGCACTAGCTCCATCGCGTCAACCTCGTCCATGTTGTACAAAAACTGGCGCAGGATGCGGGTCTTCTGCAGCACGTCAGGTTGCAGCAGCAGCTCTTCCCGGCGGGTGCCGCTGCGGTTGAGCTGGATGGACGGGAACACGCGCTTTTCGTACAGACGGCGGTCCAGGTGAATTTCGCTGTTGCCGGTGCCCTTGAACTCCTCAAAAATCACCTCGTCCATGCGGCTGCCGGTATCGACCAGCGCGGTGGCGATGATGGTCAAGCTACCGCCTTCTTCTACGTTGCGCGCCGCGCCCAGAAAGCGCTTGGGCCGCTGCAGGGCGTTGGAATCCACGCCGCCGGTCAACACCTTGCCGGAGGACGGCACGACGTTGTTGTAAGCACGGGCCAAGCGGGTGATGGAGTCCAGCAGAATCACCACGTCTTTTTTCAGCTCGACCAGGCGCTTGGCGCGCTCGATTACCATTTCGGCCACGTGCACGTGGCGCGCAGCGGGCTCATCAAAAGTCGAGGCGATCACCTCGCCCTTGACGGTGCGCTGCATCTCGGTCACTTCTTCCGGGCGCTCGTCGATCAGCAGCACGATCAGCATCGCCTCGGGAGAATTCTTGGCGATCGAATGCGCAATCTGCTGCAGCAGCACGGTTTTTCCGGCTTTCGGCGGAGCGACGATCAGTCCGCGCTGGCCGCGTCCGATGGGGGCAACCAG
>JANYJD010000119.1 GCA_025358555.1 Rhodoferax sp. | reverse complement strand
CTGGCGCGAAATTCACCAGGCCCGTGGATGCTCGGCGCACAGTTCAGCATCCTCGATCCCTATCTGTTCACCCTGTGCCGTTGGACGCGCAACTTCATCGCTCACCCAGCGCGCAGCTACCCGCACCTGGGGCCGTATTTGCAGCGCATGCTGGCGCGCCCGTCCGTGCAGCGCGTGCTGGCCACCGAGCAGCTTGCGCCGCCGTTTGTCTAGGCGAGAGGTCGCAACACCACCGCCTGCCCATCGCCAGGCGGCACTTGGCCTTATCTACCGCCCGGATCGCGCCAAATACCGCTTGCGCCAGAAAAATGTGACCGTGACGACTGCAACGGCCACCATCACGCCGAAGGTCCACCAAAACGCCTTTTGGTTGTGAATCAGCGGCAAAAACTCGAAATTCATGCCAAAAAAACCGGTGATCAGGTTCAGCGGCAAGAAGACGGCGGTCAGCACGGTGAGGGTGCGCATGATGTCGTTGGCACGGCTGCCCTGCACGCTGAAGTGGATTTGCACGGCAGTCTCAGCGCTTTGCTCCAGGCGGCGTACATGGTGCACCACGCGCTCAATGTGCTCCAGCACGTCGCGGCTGCGCACGTGCAGCAGGTCGCGCTCGCGCTGCTCAAGCGCCGTGGTGGCGTCGGGCCATGTTTTCAGCGCTTCAATCCAGTCTTGCAAAGCGGCGCGCTGGTCTTCGCACACCTCGTCCAGGTTGTGCAAGGACAAGCGCGTGTCCAGCAAAGACTGCCAGTTGGTAAATCGCGAGCGCGGGTTGATCAGCTCGTTTTGCCAGTGGTCTAGCTGGTGCGTGAGGGTGCGGCGCAGTTCCAGAAAGCCGTCCACCATTTGGTTGATGATGCGCAGCATCAAATCCGCCGGGCTGTTGGGCAGGCGAGCGCCGGCTACGGCAGCCGCCGCATGGGCATCGGCCGCGGTGGAGTCTGCGGTGGCAAACGTCAATAGCCGGGCCGCGTAGGCATCGCGCACGGTGCAGTCGGTCGGGTGCACGGTGAGCAGCACCTTGTCAAACACGGCAAATCCGACCGGGCTGGTGTCAATGCGTTTAAGCACTGGCGGCCCGCCGCGCTTGGGTGCCACGGCCAGCGGTTCGCCCGGGCGCGCCAGATCGGCCTCGCTGGTGCCAGTGGCCAGTCGGCGAAACACGAGCACGTCGTATTGCGAGGTGTAGTCGTAATGCGATGGCAGGCTGTTGTTGATCAGGTCGGCAATGTGTAAATCCACCAGTGACATGCCGCACAGGGCTTGCAGCGTGGCCTGAATCTGGTTTTGAGAGACTTCAAATTCGCGCCGCGCGCAGGCAATCCAAAGGTAGCCCGACGCCGGCAACTGCGTGGGCAGCTCAGCGGATTCACGGATGCCGCTGGGGTTGATGCTGAAAATCCGCATGGTGCAGGGCTCCTGGGAGTGGTTTTGCAGTCGTGGAAACTCAATTTTGCTGCTGTTTGCCAAAAATACTGGTCCAATCGACCTATAGCCCCCGTCAACAGTGCATGAGTAGCTATTTATTATGCAGCATTCTGGCGGCGTCAAGTGCAAAATACGTGAGCACGCCATCGGCCCCGGCGCGCTTGAAGGCCAGCAGGCTTTCCATCATCACCGCGTCATGGTCCAGCCAGCCGTTGATGGCTGCGGCCTTCAGCATCGCGTACTCGCCCGACACCTGGTAGGCGAAGGTGGGGACTTTGAATTCGTCTTTGACGCGGCGCACAATGTCCAGGTACGGCATGCCGGGCTTGACCATCACCATGTCAGCACCCTCGGCAATGTCCAGCGCCACCTCGCGCAGGGCTTCGTCGCTGTTGCCGGGGTCCATCTGGTAGACCTTTTTGTTGGCCTTGCCCAGGCTGGACGCAGACCCCACGGCGTCGCGAAACGGGCCGTAAAACGCGCTCGCGTACTTGGCACTATAGGCCATGATGCAGGTGTGGATGAGGTTTTCCACCTCCAGCGTGCGCCGGATCGCACCAATTCTGCCGTCCATCATGTCGCTTGGGGCCACAATGTCAACACCAGCCTGTGCCTGTGTGAGCGCCTGCTTCACCAGCACTTCCACGGTTTCGTCGTTCATGATGTAGTTGTGTTCATCAAGCAGCCCGTCCTGCCCATGGCTGGTAAACGGGTCCAGCGCCACGTCAGTCATGATGCCAAGCTCGGGGAAGTGTTGTTTGAGCGCCTGGACGACGCGCGGCACCAGTCCGTCGGGGTTCAGGGCTTCGCGCCCGTCGGGGGTTTTGAGCGCGGGGTCAATCACCGGGAACAACGCCATGGCCGGGATGCCGAGCTTGACGCATTCTTCGGCGACGGGCAGCACCAGGTCCAGGCTCAAGCGCTCCACACCGGGCATCGACGCTATCGGCACGCGCTGTTGTTTGCCGTCCACAACGAACACCGGGTAGATCAGATCATGCGCGGTAACGGCGTTTTCCCGCACCAAATTGCGCGTGAAAGCGTCGCGGCGCAGGCGGCGCGGGCGGCCCAAGGGGTACGGTGCAAAAGGTGTCATGGGTGAGGTGGCTTGGTAAAAAATGTGCCGGGTAAATGTAATATTGTCGCTTGCCGACGAGAATATTTGACGAAAACTGGGGGTAAATGACGCGGAGGGCTTGAAACCTTGGCGCGACTTTGATAAATTGCAGGCGGGTGGTTCGCCACCTCCCGCTTTTCCTCCCTGAGCGGGGCCTTGATGTGTGACAGCAAATAGGCTTGCAACCCCAGCTTCGGCTGGGGTTTTTTTTCGCCTGCGCCAAACAGGCCCATTCTCGGGCGAATTGCGCTACTGAGACTCAGCGAACACAAGTGTTCGGCGGTGCTCGCAATCCTCATGTCCCCGGAGTACATTCCGGTTGCCGCGCTCCGAGCGCCCTCGTGCAAGCCCGAAGGGCGGCGCGACACGCACTTCATCCCGACCATAGGCCTGCTTGGCGAAGGCGTCGTCGATCGGTGCGCTCACGTTGTCATAATGCCCGCATGCTCTGGGTCAAATCACTCCACATCGTTTTCGTTGCCAGCTGGTTTGCGGGGCTGTTTTACTTGCCGCGGATATTTGTGAATCTGGCGATGGTGGCACCTCAGTCAGTCGCGGAGCGGGAGCGGTTATTGCTGATGGCCAACAAGCTGCTGCGCTTTATGGGCCCCATGGCGCTCTTGGCGCTGGGCTTTGGGCTGTGGCTCTGGCTGGGCTATGGCATCGGCCGGGGCCCCGGCAATGGCTGGCTGCACGCGAAACTCGCCGTGGTGGTGGCGGTCATCGGATATCACCACGCATGCAGCGCCCAGCTTAAGAAATTCAGGCAAGGCGCCACGCCCCACAGCCACACCTGGTACCGCTGGTTCAACGAAGTGCCGGTGCTGCTGCTGCTGGGCGCTGTCATTCTGGTGGTGGTCAAGCCTTTTTGACCTGCTGCCGCAACTTCTTCCGGACCGCCCGAGTGACGTTGCAACCAGGCCGCAATGCATAAAACATCAGCCTGGCCGCTGGCAGGCGTCTATTTGGGGCTGCTGGTCTACGCCAGCCTATACCCGTTTGCAGAGTGGCGCGACCAGGGGATTTTGCCGTTTGCCTTTCTCTGGCAACCGTGGCCCAAATACTGGACGGGTTTTGACGTGGCCATCAATGTGGCGGGCTATGCGCCATTTGGCTTTTTGCTGGCTGCAAGCGCCATGCGCTCCGGGCGTGGCAGGCAGGCGGTGCTGATGGCCGCGCTGGCGGCGGGCGGTGTCTCGCTGCTGCTGGAGACGCTTCAAAGCTATCTGCCGTCGCGCGTGGCCTCCAATCTGGACTTTGCCTTGAATGCGCTGGGTGGCTGGCTCGGTGCCGTTCTGGCCGCATCGCTTGAGCGCATGGGGGCGCTGGCCCGCTGGAGCCGCATTCGAGAGCGCTGGTTTGTGGCGGACGCCCGCGGCGGACTGGTCTTGCTGTGCCTGTGGCCCGTGGCGCTGCTGTTCCCGGCGGCGGTGCCGCTGGGTTTGGGGCAGGTGATGGAGCGGCTGGAGGCGGCGCTGGCAGGTTTGCTGCATGACACGCCGTTTCTGGACTGGCTGCCCGTGCGCGAGGTGGAGTTGCAGCCGCTGATTCCCGCTGCCGAACTGATCTGCGTGCTGCTGGGCGCGCTGATTCCGTGCCTGCTGGGTTATTGCATCATCCGCTCTGCGCCGCGCCGCGCGCTGTTTGCGCTGGGGATCATTGCCACCGGCATTGCCGCAACGGCGCTGTCGTGGGCCTTGAGCTATGGGCCCGCCCATGCCTGGGGCTGGTTTGGGTTGCCAGCGCAAGTGGGGCTGGGAGCTGCCTTGTGCCTGGCCATGGTGTTGCTGCCCTTGCCGCACCGTGTCTGCGCGGCGCTGGTGTTGCTGGGTGTTGGCATTTACCTCGCCGTGCTCAACCAAGCGCCCACCAGCCCCTATTTTGCGCAAACGCTGAGCACGTGGGAGCAGGGCCGTTTTATCCGCTTCCATGGGCTGGCGCAATGGCTGGGCTGGTTGTGGCCTTACGGCACATTGGCATATGTGTTGGCGCTGGTCTGGGGGCGTGGCGCAAAAAACTAAAATAGGGCAATGAATGAACCCAAGTCTGAATCCTCTGAATCCTCTGAATCCTTTTACGCCCGGCATATTTTCTTTTGTCTCAACGAACGCAAAAATGGCGAAGAATGCTGCGCCCAGCACCGTGCCCAGGAAGGGTTTGACCGCTGCAAGTCGCAAGTGAAGGCCGCTGGACTTTCCGGCCCCGGCAAGGTTCGGGTCAACAAGGCAGGCTGCCTTGACCGCTGCGCCGTCGGGCCAGTGGCCGTGGTGTACCCAGACGAGGTTTGGTACACCTATGTGGACGCCCACGATATTGACGAAATTGTCGAGTCGCACCTGAAAAACGGCAAAGTGGTGCAGCGCTTGCTGACGCCACGCGGGGTCGGGCGTTAGTGGCACGTTTGAGGGCGATTTTAGTTGAACATTCTTATCAAATTGGCCTATAGCCCTTGTCCACAGTGCATAGTCAGCTATAATACTAATAGCTTTTCCATAATTTAAAAAGCCTGGCACCCGTGCCAGCGATGCCCAGAATCATGAAGATACCATTGCTTGCGCTTGCCGCCGCCCTCTGCTTCTCCGTGGGGGCGCAAACCCCCCAGCCACCCGAGATTGCCGCGCGCTCCTACCTGCTGTTTGACGTCACATCCAACCAGATGCTGGCCGAGAAAGACGTTGATTCCCCCGTGGAGCAGGCGTCTTTGACCAAGCTGATGACGGCGTACCTGGTGTTTGACGCCCTGCGCAGCAAGAAGATTGACTTGAAGCAGACGCTGCCAGTGAGCGAACGCGCCTGGAAGATGCCTGGGTCGCGCATGTTCATCGACCCCAAAATGCAGGTGCCGGTGGAAGACCTCATCAAAGGCATGATCGTCCAGTCCGGCAACGACGCCACCATGGCGCTGGCCGAAGGCGTGGGCGGCACGGCCGAGCGGTTTGTTCAGCTGATGAACGAGCAGGCCAAGGCCCTGGGCATGAAAGCCACCAGCTACAAAAACCCCGAGGGCCTGACCGAGCCCGGCCACACCACCACGGCGCGTGACCTGAACACCCTGTCGGTGCGCCTGCTGCGCGACTTTCCCGAGTATTCGCATTACGACGCTCTTAAAAAATACCACTACCCCGGCACCCCGGCCAGCAACGACAGCAACCGCAACCTGTTGCTGTTTCGTGACCCCACCGTGGACGGCCTGAAAACCGGCCACACCGATGCCGCCGGCTATTGCCTGATTGCCACCGCCCGCCGCGACGTTCCCGGCGCAGGCAGCCGACGCCTGCTGTCCATCGTGCTGGGCACGGTCAGTGAAAACGCGCGCGCCAACGAGTCGCAAAAACTGCTGAACTGGGGCTACACCGCGTTTGAGGCAGTCAAGCTTTTTGATGCCAATCAACCGGTGGTGACGCCCGCCGTCTGGAAAGGCGCAGCACCCACGGTGAAACTGGGCCGCGCCCAAGCCATCATCGTCACGGTGCCCAGCGGCAGCGCAGCCAAGATAAAAACCCAGGTGGCGCGACCTGACCCGCTGGTGGCGCCATTTGCCAAAGGGCAGCAGATTGGCACGTTGAAGGTCACTGTGGGTGAACAATCACTGGCCGACGTGCCGCTGGTGGCGCTGGACGCTGTGGAGCAAGCGGGGTTTCTGGGGCGGGCGTGGGATTCTGTGCGTTTGTGGATCAAGTAGCCGGTCAAGTGCGGCTTGCCACGGCCAAACCTCAGGGCTGCGCCTGGTCAAACCTTCGGCGGGTCAACCCGAAACCGGCGTTAGTGTTTCAGTGTTGCCGCCGACCGAAAACTGACCCGGTGGGTAAATATTCAATCGGCGATGACAACCCCCTGTGAGTGATCAGAAAAATCAATCGCAAGCACCAAAGGGACAGTCAGGCGGGCATTAAGCACTTTAATCACGGTCAGCTCCTTGGATTCGGTCAAGCGGCTCAACGAGCTGGGCGCGTCGCCAATCAACCTGCAACTCCGGCACCGCTGTCAACAAGGAATGAGCCAACTAAAACAGCCCAGTTCATTTATACGGTCCGAGAAATTTGCTGCCGTTGAAATGAATCATATGTTCAGGCGCATCGGCGATCCAGACTTCCGTCTCCCAGGCAATATCTTTGGCGAACTTGCGATAGGTTGCTCGATCCGGAAAGGCAGTGATAAAGATCACGTCTGCAATGCAGTGGTGTGTCAACTCCAGCAGCGTCTTTCGGCGTAGTTCCGTGATTGGGTTGGCCGTCGTCACTGCTTCGATCAGGTAAAGCCAGTTTTTTGTTTCTGAATAGGCAATGACATCCGGGAGTTGCTCGTGTGCCAAGTCAAAAAAACTTAAGCTTCTCAAGCCTCGGCCGATTCACAAAAAGGTATTTCCTGGCCGTGTCGCCCACATACAAGACTTCGGCCCCCAAACCGAAAATGGCCAGAAAACACTCGATGATTTCCTTCTGCAAAACGTTGTGTTTGCCTGGACTGAAGACCAACGGTGCACCATTTGAAATTTGCACGGTGATGCGTGCCAAGTCACGGTCTCTTCGCAATTGATCGGCAAGTGTTTCCCGCCCTTGAAAAAACTGATCAACAGCGTTTTTCCATTGGCTTGTTCCAAACTTGCGAATCGCTTGTCCCGCCGCAGGACTGATCGCAAATCCGCGCGTGCCATCGTTGGTGTTGGCGTCTGGATTTTTAGCGCTTTTCAGGACGATCCAAGCCTTTTCGGGCAACACCAAATCTTTACGCCGAATATCGTCATATGAACTGTCGGCAATGCGCTCACCCAAGTGGTCGTTCATAAACGTGATCACCTGCCGCGACAACAATTGGCGATGGTGAGTGTTGTCTTTTGCCTCTGCCCATGGCAACCCAGGCCTGAGTCCCGCCACGGCCAGGAAAGCTTTTGCCATTTTTTCTTTGCGCCGCAACGTGAGCCCAACAAGGGGAACTCCCAGCCCCTCCAAAACTTGCAGCGCCTGATCGACCAGTGTTTGAAGGCTCCTTTGTTGCTTTGGTGTCATGGGGCTTAAGCCGCCAGCAATTGCAGTTGTGCGGGATGCCGACGTCGGCCAACCCCAGCATCATCTAGTCGGGTGCTGGATTGCAGGTATTCCCGAAAACTGCCAGCGATGCAGTACGCGAGCAGCGGTGGCACGGCGTTGCCAATTTGATTGAAACAGCTAGTTTCGCTCCCTTGAAATTCGAACCAGTCAGGAAAACTCTGAAGCCGTGCACCTTCTCTTTTCGTCAAACGACGCCTGCGCCCATCAGGCAAAACCACGCGGTGCATATCACCGGTTGCGCCAGCCAAGTTGCGGCAGGTAACAGTACGCGCTGGGCGATCCAGATGCAGGTCTCGGGGTGTAATGCAACTGGAGGCTTTTTCATACTTGGCGACATATGTGTCCATGCTGTCAGTCAGAAATTTGGAGTCTGCATGGACCTGCGTAGCCAAGTCGGTGAGGGCGTCGCCCGCTGTGACGCGCTTGGCTTGGTGAACAGGGTAGTGAAATTCGCCACGATGCCCCACGACGATGACGCGCTCGCGATTTTGTGGCACACCATGGTTGACCGCGTTCAAAAGTTTGAACTCCACGACGTAGCCCAATCCCTCGAGTTCAGCAATGACCGCATCCAGATAGTCTTTGTTGCGATACATCAGCCCGCGCACATTCTCAAACATCCAAATGTCGGGCTTGGCCTGCTCGACAGCCGATATGAATGCAGGAAATCCGTCACGTGCGTCGCGAATGCCGTTTTGGTGCCCCCCCACGCTGAATGGCCGACATGGCGGGCCACCAATGACGACCTGTGCCTTGGGAAAAACATAGGTAGGAGTCAACTTGATTTGTACGCAGTCTCAAACCCCTGGGCTTCAAAACCCAAAGCCAGACCGCCGCACCCCGCAAACAAATCCAGCACCAATGGTTTGGCCTCGCTTTTCGGTCGTAACAGGGTGTTGAGGTGTTTAGGATAATTCATTGCAGACGAAGTCTACATCGTGGCAGCGCCCTCAATTGCCCTGACAAGGGTTGATCATTCCCAAAAAAGGGTTCTTCTACTTGCTCTGCAGCAACCTCACCAACTGGTTGCTGGTATTGCGCAGCCGCTGCGCCAGCAGTTGCGTGAGCTTGACCAGCAGCTTGGCGCCGACTGCTGGATGCTCCTGAATCAGGTGCGCAATGGTGGCGCGGGTCAGCACGCCGGCCTGCACTTCTTCTATGGCGGTGCAGGATGCATAGCGCGGGGCGGAGTCGAGCATGGACATTTCTCCTACGGCCGCGCCTTGCTTGATGACGGCCAGGCGCGAGGTTTCATCCTGCTCTGAATTTTTGGTGACATCCACCGTGCCGCTCAGGATCAGCAGCATCCAGTCGCCCACGTCGCCTTCGCGGATCATGACCTGGCCTGGCCGGGCGCGCACCAGCGGCATGAGCGCGCCCAGCGCGTCGGCCTCGGCGTCGCTCAGGTCTTCCAGCAGCACGGCGTCGTGCCGCCACTTGGGCGCGTGGCGGGACAGGCCGTTGCAGTAGCCCAGCAGTTCCAGGCCGGCTTGTTGCAGTTGCGCTTCAATGGGCAGCATGTTGTGTTCGGGGCGCAGTCAGGCAGGGCAGGCGGCGACTACGATGCGGTGGCAGTATCAGTCCAGGCCGGGTTTGGTCAGCGCAACTGCTGCAGCCATTGTTCGACCTCTTCCACCACCGCGTCGGTGGCGGCTGTAAGGGCGCGCACGCCACCGGCTGCATCAGCGCTGGGTGCCGGGCGCTGCACGATAAAGCTGCGTTGGCCCAGTAACTTTTCACCCTGTGGCGACGCCCGCAAGGCGGTGGCGCGCAGGCGCAGCAGGCCGGTGCTGGCGATGGGGGATTCAAACAACTGGGTGAATTCTTCAAGCTCAACGCGCAGCAGCAGGAGGGCAAGGGCTGATTCTGGGGCGGTGGCCGGCGGGATGGCGGAGTTCACGCTGGTTGCACCCGTCGCCATGGCTGCAACAGGTGCGCTGGACGCGCTCCCCTCCCCTGGGTTCAGCACGGCGCGGCGCAGGCCCAGGTGCTCGCGCAAGCGCTGGCGCAGCAACTGGGCGGGGGTCATGCTCCAGCGGGCCTGGGCATAGGGTTTGAGCGACTGTGCGTCTGAGTAGGTCAGGCGGTACAGCACGGCGGTGCTGTCCAGCGCGGCGCTGGCTTGCACCTCGTCCAGCGCCAGCGCAAGCAAAGGGGCCATGCGGTTGGCAGGCTGCACAGCGACTGCGCCGGGGCCAAAGTCGTAAACCGTCGGGCGCACCGGCTTGTCGGGCAATGCGGAGCAGCCGACCAGCACCACAGCGAACGTCAAAAGGCCGACACGGGCCAAAAAGGCTCCAAAAACCTGTTTTGAGGCATCAAATAGGCCTCTAGCCCTTGTCCATAGTGCATAAGCAGCTATTTTATTAATAGTATTTTTCATGAGAGACGAGGCGGGTTGATTCGTGCCTGGTGGGGCCGGGGAACGGTTTGATGTCTCACGGCTTGCCTGCTGGCGCTGCAAACCCGGCCTCGCCAGGGCCCGGTGCCTGCGCGCCGTTGCCAAATATCAGCGCCTGCGGGTTATCGTTCACCACGCCCACCACGCGGCCCACCTGGCGCACGGTGCGGGTGGCTTCTTCTGACGTCCGGTTCAAGCGCGGCAGGGTGGTGGCAGCC
>JANYJD010000100.1 GCA_025358555.1 Rhodoferax sp. | reverse complement strand
ATGGAGCCCATCATCATTGTGATTCTTGGCACGGTGATTGGCGGCATCGTCATTGCCATGTACCTGCCCATCTTCAAGTTGGGCCAGGTTGTGTAAACTTCAAACGGGCTTGTCCCCTTGCAGCGTGATGCGGTGCATGACGCGGCGAAATCCGTGGTAGTCGTTGACCGGGTTGTGTTGCGCACAGCGGTTGTCCCAGAATGCAATCGCGTTTGGCTCCCAGGCGAAACGGCAGGTGAACTCAGGCTTGACCTGGTGTTTGAAAAGAAACTCCAGCAGAGGCGCACTTTCCTCATCAGTCATGCCCTTGATGCCGGCAGTATGGGCGACGTTCACGTACAGCGCCTTGCGTCCGGTTTCTGGGTGGGTGCGGACCACGGGATGTTCTGCCTGGTACTCTTTCGGTGCGGCCTGCCTGCCATCAGTCTTGATGCGGTCCTCGCGCGTCTTGGAGACGTCGGCGCGGGCGGAACTGCTGATGCCGGTCAGGCCGTCCAGAAGCCGTTTCATGGTGCTGGACAGGGCTTCATAAGCCAGGTACTGGTTGGCAAACATCGTGTCCCCGCCATACGGCGGAACCTCGCGCGACAGCAGCATGGACCCCATGGGCGGATTCGCCAAATAAGTCGTGTCTGAATGCCAGATGCCGCCGAAATTAACCTTTTCGTGCTCCAGCTTCTTCACCTCGATGATGTGCGGGAAGCCTTCCAGGCCCTTGATGAAAGGGTATTCGACCGGCTCACCCATCGCCTGCGCAAAACTTAAAAACTGCTGCGGGGCGAGGTTCTGGTTGCGCAGGAAGATGACCAGGTTGTCCAGCAGGGCCTGGCGGATCTCTTTGGCCTGCGATTCACCAAGGCCGGCGGCAAGATCAACACCCAACAGTTCAGCGCCCAGAGCGCCAGAGATTTTCCTGATTTCCATACTGCCTCCGATTTGCGGTTGTACTTGATGGTCGCTGGCAAGCGAGGATGGCAATGCGCGCGTGACCCTCATGGCATCCAAGTACGCGACCATGAATGACTACGCATGATAGGAACAGTTCACATTGCAGACAAGTCAAATAATGTGATTGATAATTTAATGTTTCTGAACAAATGCCGCCAGCATGCTATTTTGGAGGGGAGGCGACCATCTGGCTGAAGAGATCCACCAGCCGCGAGGCAGATGGTGAAAGGGTGTGGCTGCGGATCGTGGCGATCGAGATCGTCCGGCTCAGCGCAGGGTTGACCATCCTGACGACCTTGAGCGGCGTCTTGCGCGCAATGGCGATGCGCGGCAGCAGTGCAACGCCTAACGAAATAACCCGGCCTCGGCCTCGGCCATGGCGACCAGCGTATTGACGTGGGCGAATTCGTAATTGCTTTTGGCAACAGACCAATTTCCAGCTCGGCCAGGGCCTTGCGCGCGCTGATCAGGAGTTTCTCACCTTCATCGGTGAGCGACACCTTGCGGGTGGTTCGCTGGAACAGCGCAACGCCCACCTGCTCTTCCAGTTGCTTGATCCGCATGCTGACGGCCGGCATGGACCGGTGCGTCTGGTCGGCAGCCTTCCTGAAGCTTGTATTCTCGGCCACCGAAAGAAATACGCCAAGCAGCTTGCAGTTGATATTCACAATTGAATAATGATTTGAGTTATTCAATTTTAGCAATCATCCATTCCGCACCACGCTGCTTAACGTCATGGCCCACGTGGGGGCCGTTCAAGAAGGCCCGGTTCCGGCGCTTCAGGGTATGTAGCTGCGGACTCTTCTCAAACCGGATCCCAGTCGAAAACGTCCTGCGAGCGATCCAGCCGGTAGAAGCTCGGCCTCATGGCGGGCATGGCACGCGATGCGACGGTTTGCGGGGTCCATCCATCAGATGAATGCATCGAGCGCAGCGGACGGCTTTGGCTCATCAAAAAAATCTCATTGGCCCGGACTGCAAATATCTGGCCAGAGACGTTTGCAGCCTGGTCGCTGGCGAGATAAACAGCCAAGGGCGCGATTTTTGAGGTTTCCATGCGCTGCAGCCTTTCGACCCGCGCTTTCTGCTCTTCTGTTTCCGTGGGTATGGACCCGATCATCCGGCTCCACGCAAAGGGCGAGATGCAGTTGGAGCGCACGTTGAATCTGGCCATGTCCATCGCAATTGATTTGGACAGCCCCACTACCCCGAGCTTGGCAGCCGAATAGTTGGCCTGCCCGAAATTGCCGACCAGACCCGAAGTGGACACCATGTGGATGTAGGAACCAGACTTCTGTTCCTTGAAAAACGGCGCCGCCGCCCGGGCGACATAGAAGCTGCCGTGAAGGTGCACGTCTATCACCGAACGCCATTCCTCGACACTCATGTTGAAGAAAAAGCGGTCACGCAGGATGCCCGCATTGTTGATGACGGCGTCGATGCGTCCGTAGGTGTCGACCGCCTGGCGAATCATGCGGTTGGCGGCGTCCCAGTCGGCCACGCTGTCGCTATTGGCGACGGCTTCACCGCCCGCAGCCCTGATCTCGTCAACCACCGACTGCGCGCGTGATTGGTCGCTGCCCTCACCCTGGATGCTCGCGCCTACGTCATTGACCACCACGCTCGCGCCTTCACGGGCGAGTGCGAGCGCGAAATCACGGCCTATCCCGCCGCCCGAGCCGGTGACGACGACAACTTTTCCTTTTACAAAGGCGCCTGCTACGCCTTGGCTGGTGCTGACATTGCCTTGTGCCATCTGTTAATCTTCCGATGAGGGTCGTTGAATGTGGGCCGTAGCCTGGGCTTCAATGGAATGCCAGATCTCCGCTGCCATGGGTTGCCGGGTTTCTTCCAGGATGTGGCCGACCAGGCCGACGGCCCGCGCCATCACGCCAAGCCCGCGGCAAATTTTCCAGTCAAACCCCATCTCGCAGCACAGCGCGCCAATGGCGCCGGTCGCATTAACCGGCAAGACCTTGCCGCCGCCGCGCGCGGCCTCTTCAGACACTGCGAGCATCAATTGCAGATAAGGGCCGTCGAATCCCGTTTCCCTGGCAATCTCAAAAAGCCGTGGGGTGCGCGGGTCGATCGGTTTGTGGAAGGGGTGGCCAATGCCGGGAACAATGCGTTTGTCCGCCTTGAAGGCCTGGACCACCCGCTGCGCAATTTCCTGGAAATTGGCATCTGCCTTTTTCAACGGCATCGCCTCGCTCAGCATTTTTGCTGCGCCTTCAATGCTGCCGACAAACACCGTGCCCAGGCCGTTCAGCCCCGCAGCGACCGCACCCTGCAACGACTCGGGTGCACCCAGGTAGGTCAGCCGGGCGACCAGCGCGCTGGGCGTGATGCCATGCTCGACCAGGCAGACGACCATGGCATTGAACATGCGGGATTCGGCCAGGTTGGGCACGCGACCAGTAAGCTCCAGAAACCCCATGTCGCCAAGGTTGAGCGTGCCCAGTATCTGGGACGGGAAATCCTTGCCGAACAGCGTGATGCTGGAGGCATCGCTCCAGCCGATGTCGGTGCGCATGGGTTTCTTTTCTTTTGCCATTTCGATTTGCTCTAAAGGT
The DNA here is from genome assembly GCA_025358555.1 of Rhodoferax sp. Classification (GTDB taxonomy): domain Bacteria; phylum Pseudomonadota; class Gammaproteobacteria; order Burkholderiales; family Burkholderiaceae_C; genus JANYCG01. The sequence continues at coordinate 22,216 of JANYJD010000100.1, read as the reverse complement.
TTAGGTGGAGGATCGGTTGCAGCTCAAATGCGTGCCCTGTCAACCATTGGGTGCCGGGGGTCATGGCCAAAAAACCTCCAACGCGTTGGCGTAGACAAAGCGCTCATGCTGCTCGCGGCTGAGGTCCAGCAGGCGGACATCCCTGGCGGTGCGCTGCATGTCAAGCAAGGGGTAGTCTGAGGCATAAATCACCTTGTCGCAGCCCTTCGCTTATCGAGGCTCGATGCCTGCCGGATAGGGCGCCACCTGTGTCACAGGCCTGGAAGGAAAGTCCTGGGCTACGGCTTGCATTGCACCGACGCTGGACATGGTGCCACGCAGCCAAGCCGTGATTTGCTGCTTCTTCATCGTGTTTCCATCGCGTCTATTTTGTCAGCTCTGGCCGCCGCATCATATGCAACGCTAATTGCGTCTCTTCCGAAAGACAAATCAAATTACCTGAACCACTTTTGATAACACCGGCCGATGCATCACGCAACAGCGGGTTGCCGGGCATCCCGAAGATATAGTAGGTGGGTCTTTTCGGACAAGGACGGTCTGTCATGCTTCTTGCGGGCATCGAGCCACCGATGGATGGAAGCAGGTGAATCCACGCCAGTCTCCTGCCCTTTTTTTGGACAGCCTTGAGTCTAATTGAATAACTTGTTGAGGGATTCGCGAAAATGCCAGCAATCGTGATCGGTTTTAGCGTGCTCTGCCTGCATGGGAGGCAAACAGCCCCCTTGATTCAACGGACGGCACTGCAATGCTGACCGACGCCTTGCGGGATTTGCGCTGGCTGGACGCGGGCCTGCTGGGGGCTCTTGGGCTTCTCATGGGCAGTTTTCTGAACGTGGTGATTTACCGCCTGCCCAAAATGATGGAGCGGCAATGGGCTGCAGAATGCGCAGAAAGCACAGGACTGGCGCCTGCCGACGCCGCGCCCTTCAACTTGATGGTGCCGCGCTCGGCGTGCCAGAAATGCAGCCATCAAATCCGCTGGTTTGAAAACATTCCGGTATTGAGCTATGTTTTTTTACGCGGCAAGTGCTCAGGCTGCGGCATTGCCTTTGGCATGCGTTACCCCCTGGTGGAAATCGCAACGGCTGCCCTGTTTGCCTTTGCGGGCTGGCGTTGGGGGCTCACGCCCACGGCGTCGGCATGGTGTGCTTTCTCAGCGGCCATTGTGGCCCTGGCCATGATTGATTGGGACACCACCTTGCTGCCGGATGACATCACTCTGCCGCTGCTGTGGGGCGGGCTGGTTGCTGCCGCCTTGGGCTGGACCTCTGTGCCTCTGCCTGCGTCGCTGTGGGGTGCGGTTGCGGGCTACCTGTTCCTGTGGGCCATTTACTGGGCCTTCAAGCTGGTCACCGGCAAAGAGGGCATGGGGTATGGCGATTTCAAGCTTTTTGCCGCACTGGGGGCCTGGTTTGGCTGGCAGGCGCTGGTGCCAATCATCCTGATGGCATCGGTCATAGGTGCCATTGTTGGCATCGCCCTGAAATTCGGCGGCGGGCTGCGCGAAGGCGGGTATGTTCCGTTTGGCCCGTTTCTGGCGGGTGCCGGACTGACGGCCATGGTTTTCGGGCCGCAGTCCATTTTGCAATTTGTCGGGCTTTAGTCCATGCGGGCAGCACTGCGTCTGGGACTGACTGGCGGCATTGGCAGCGGCAAGAGCACGGTGGCCCAGTTGCTTGGGCAGCAGGGGGCTGCCGTCATTGATGCGGATGCGATCTCCCGTAGCGTGACAGCGGGCGGCGGCTGCGCCATTGGGCCAATCGCCGCAGAATTTGGCCCGGAATTTATCAATTCTGCGGGTGCGGTAGACCGCGACAGGATGCGCGTGCTGGTCTATGCAGATGCCAACGCGCGAAAACGGCTTGAAGCCATCGTCCACCCGCTGATCGGGCAGGAGATCGAGCGGCAATCGGAAGCGGCGGTCCGGGCGGGCCACAGTTGCCTTGTTTATGACGTGCCATTGCTGGTCGAATCAAGACACTGGCGTCAAAAAGTGGACCATATCCTTGTGGTTGACTGCCCACCTGGCGTCCAAATTGCAAGGGTCATGGCACGCAATGGCCTGACCCGCGATGCGGTCGAGAAAATCATCGCTTCGCAAGCGCTGCGGGAAGTGCGTCTGCGTGCGGCCGATGCCGTGATTTTCAACGATCAACTGGACCTGGACCAGCTCGCTCACAAAGTCAAACAGTTTGGGCGGCGGTTCGGGCTATCATCCCCATAGCAACCGCCAGCATCAAGGCTTTTTGGACAATATCAGCGTGATCCTTTACGAATACCCCTTTAATGAGCGAATTCGCACGTATTTGCGGCTCGAACACCTGTTTAGACGGCTGAGCGAGCTTGTCGCCCGTGATCAGCCGCTGGACCACCATTACGCGCTCGCAACGGTGTTTGAAGTGATGGACGTGGGTGCCCGGGCCGATCTCAAATCCGACGTGCTCAAAGACCTTGAAAAGCAAAAACAGATTCTCAATGCGTATCGCGGCAATCCGGCCATCGCAGAGGGCGTTCTTGATGAGGTGATTGGCCAGCTGGACCAGCGGTTTGTCGCGTTGAACAGCCTGTCGGGCAAAGCCGGCCAGTCGCTGACTGAAAACGACTGGCTCATGAGCATTCGAAGCCGCGTGGGCATTCCGGGCGGCACCTGCGAATTCGACTTGCCCGCTTACTACGCCTGGCAGCATGAGCCCGCCACCCAGCGGCGCCAGGATTTAGAGCGCTGGGCATCCACATTAGGCCCGCTTGCCGATTCCATCCAGATGTTGTTGAAGCTGCTACGCGACTCCGGTGCGCCGCAAAAAGTGATAGCAACCGCTGGGCAGTTTCAGCAGAACCTGCCGCAGGGCCGCACTTTCCAGCTCTTGCGCCTGGCACTGGATCCCGGCCTGGGGCTGATTCCTGAAATCAGCGGCAACCGCCTGATGGTGTCAATCAGGCTGATGCGCCATGAGAGCGATGACCGCCTTCACCCAAGCGCCGAGGACGCGGCCTTCGAGCTGACGCTGTGCTCCTGATTGATCTTGTGAAAAGGACGCCTCATGGACCCACAAGCCAATGCCAAAATTGTGACCTGCCCCACTTGTGGTGGCGACAGCGTGTACAGCCCCACCAATGCGTTTCGCCCGTTTTGCAGCGAACGTTGCAAAAACATTGACTTTGGCGCGTGGGCCAGTGAAAGCTTTCGCATGCCCAGCGAGGTGCCGCCGGAAGACCAAGTCTATGGCGATGCGAAATTGCAATAGTTTATCTATGAAAAAGGCCTATAGCCCTTTACCACAGTGCATAGTTAGCTACTTAATATGTAGCACCATGAAAACCGGATTCATTGGCAAGCCAAGCTAAAACCGGCACCGTTCCCGGCAACACAGGCCCCACCTGCACGGGCAGGCGCTGCCAGGAAAACTGCTGGCCTTCACGCATCTCAAGCTGTCCGGTCCATGTACGGACCTTGCAAAAATTCAGCCGGACAAGCGCGTGCGGGTAGTCCACCAGTTCCAATTTCCATGGCTCAGACGCGTCTACAACAATGCCAAGCTCTTCCTGCAATTCTCGGCACAACGCATGGTGTACCGTCTCTCCGGCCTCAAGTTTGCCACCGGGGAACTCCCAATAGCCCGCATAGGCCTTGCCAGGTGGCCTGGAAGTCAGCAGGAAGCTGCCGTCGGGTTGAATCAATACACCCACAGCCACATCAGTGATTGACCGGTCTGCGCCACCTTGGCGCGGTACATCGGCGTCGGCAACCAGTGGCTTATGTGCCATGTCAGCGCCGTGTTGTAATTTTGGATGGTGCCACGTGTCACTTCATGTTTTGTGTCAGGTGATCGCAAAGTGCCGACCCGCGTAGTCCCGCGCAAATTGCCATGCGACCCGGCCACTGCGAGAGCCTCGCTCCAACGCCCAAACCAGCGACTCCGCACGGGCCGCCGCAATGGCCGGCGCAGCTACGTCAAACGACGACAGCCACTGCGCCACAATGACCAGGTATTCGTCTTGGGTAAAGGGGTAGAAGCTCACCCACAGGCCAAACCGCTCTGAAAGCGAGATTTTTTCTTCGATCACTTCGCCGGGGTGCACCTCGCCGTCATCGGTGTGCGTGTAACTGAGGTTGTCGGCCATGTACTCGGGCAGCAGATGGCGGCGGTTGCTGGTGGCATAAATGAGTACGTTGGGCGTGGTAGCGGCGATGGAACCATCCAGAATGGACTTGAGCGCCTTATAGCCCGGCTCGCCCTCTTCAAAACTCAGGTCGTCGCAGAATACGATGAATTTCTCGGTGCGGGCTGACACCACATCCACAATGTCGGGCAGATCGGTCAAGTCCGCCCGGTCCACCTCGATCAGGCGCAGGCCCTGCGGCGCGTACTCGTTCAGGCAGGCCTTGATGAGGGAGGACTTGCCGGTGCCGCGTGCGCCCGTCAGCAGCACGTTGTTGGCGGGTTTGCCTTCGACAAACTGCAGGGTGTTGCGATGGATTTTGTCCTTCTGGGCGTCGATTTCCTTGAGGTCGGCCAGACGCATGGTGCCCACGTGGCGCACCGGCTCCAGTGTGCCGTGGCCGCTGCTTCGTTTGCGGTAGCGGTAGGCGTTTGACGCGCTCCAGTCAGGCTGAGACAGCGGCTGCGGCAGCACCGCCTCAATGCGGCTGATGAGTTGCTCTGCCCGCACCAGCAGGTGTTCGAAATTGACGTTCATTCAAGGCCCCCTCGGGGGACAGCGAGTACACGCAGTGACGAGCGTGGGGGCGTCATGACCTGTAATCGGCATTGATGGTGACGTACTCGTGGCTGAAGTCACAAGTCCACACCGTGTCTGTCGCCGTGCCCCGGCCCAGGCCTACCCGCACCGTGATTTCGCTTTGCTTCATCACGCGCTGGCCATCTGCCTCTCGGTAAGTGGGGTTGCGGCCGCCCTTGATGGCCACATGCACATCATCCAGAAACAAGTCGATGCCGCTTTGGTCCAGGTCGTCAATGCCAGCATAGCCCACAGCGGCGAGGATTCGGCCCAAGTTGGGGTCGCTTGCAAAAAAAGCGGTTTTGACGAGTGGCGAGTGGGCGATGGCGTAGGCCACCTTGCGGCACTCCTCGGCAGTCTTGCCGCCTTCCACCCGGACTGTGATGAATTTGGTAGCACCTTCGCCATCGCGCACGATGGCCTGGGCCAGTTTCTTTGCGACACCCAGCATGGCTGAGAGCAATGCGCGGCCATCGCTACTTGCCAGTGACTCAATTGGCGCATGCGCCGCCTTGTTGGTCGCAATGACCACGAACGAGTCATTGGTGGACGTGTCGCCGTCTACCGTAACGCGGTTGAAAGAGCCTGCCGCCAATTCACGCGCCAGTTGCTGCATCACGGCCTGGCTGACGCAGGCATCGGTCGCCATGAACCCGAGCATGGTTGCCATGTTGGGGCGGATCATGCCCGCTCCCTTGCTAATGCCGGTGATACTGATCAAAGTGTTGCCGATCATGACTTGGGCGCCGAACGCTTTGGGCACCGTGTCGGTCGTCATGATGCCTTCGGCCGCCCGCAGCCAGTTGTCTGCACGCGCATCGGCCATGGCGGCTGGCAGTCCCGCTTCAATGCGGTCAATGGGCAACGGCTCCATGATGACACCCGTTGAGAACGGCAAAATCTGGCCCGGCTTCACGTCCAGCCGTTTTGCCAACGCCATGCAAGTGCTACAGGCACGTGCCAAGCCCTCCGCCCCGGTGCCAGCGTTGGCATTGCCGGTGTTGATCAGCATCGCGCGAATGCCTGGGCCGCTGGCGGCTCCAGCCTGCGCCAGATGCTCGCGGCAAATTTGCACTGGCGCGGCGCAGAACCGATTCTGGGTAAATACGCCCGATACGCTCGCTCCCTCGTCGATCAACACAACCGTGAGGTCTTTGCGGTTCGCTTTGCGCACGCCGGCTTCGGCAACGCCAATGCGCACGCCCGCAATGGGGTAAAGCTGGGCGGGATCAGGTGCAGACAGGTTGACCGGCATACAACTCCTTCAGACCAATTTGCCGTGACATTGCTTGTATTTTTTGCCGCTGCCGCAGGGGCAAGGCTCGTTGCGGCCAACACGCGGCACCTCACTGGCAGGCATGGCCTCGCGGCGGCGCACGGTGCCTTCGTCCAGCACGGCCACCACCTCACCCGTATCCGTGGGTGCGGTGTACGTGACGTTGGCAATGCTCTCGGCACGGTTTTCCATGTCAACGGCCGCCTGCTCCAGTTGCTCGCCAGACTGCACTTTGACGGTCATCAGCACTTTGGTGACTTCATTTTTCACCGAGTCCAGCAGTTGGCCAAACAGCTCGAACGCCTCGCGCTTGTACTCCTGCTTGGGCTGCTTCTGCGCATAGCCACGCAAATGGATCCCCTGGCGCAGGTAGTCCAGCGCGCTCAGGTGTTCGCGCCAGTGGGTGTCGATGCTTTGCAGCAGCACCATGCGCTCAAACTGCACAAAGTTGCCGGCCCCGACCTGCTCTACCTTGGCAGCGAAGACATCGTTGGCGTGTTTGCGCACTTGCTGCAGAACGTCTTCATCGGTCATGGCCGTGGCAGCCTGCACCTGGGCTTGCAACGGCAGTTGCATTTGCCAGTCGTCGGCAAGTACTTTCTCCAGCGCAGGAATGTCCCATTGCTCTTCGACAGACTCCACGGGCACGTATTGGCGCACCAAGTCTGTAAAGCAGCCCTCGCGCAGGGAGTCGATCTGCGCCGAAAGGTCGGTTGCGTCCAGAATCTCGTTGCGCTGCTGGTAGATCACTTTGCGCTGGTCGTTGGACACGTCGTCGTATTCCAGCAGTTGCTTGCGCATGTCAAAGTTGCGGGCCTCCACCTTGCGCTGGGCACTCTCGATGCTGCGCGTCACGATGCCGGCCTCAATCGCTTCGCCATCCGGCATTTTGAGCCGGTCCATGATCGCCTTGACGCGGTCGCCTGCAAAGATGCGCATCAGCGAGTCATCAAGGCTCAGGTAAAACCGCGACGAACCAGGATCGCCCTGGCGGGCACAGCGGCCACGCAACTGGTTGTCGATGCGCCGTGACTCATGCCGCTCCGTAGCGATGATGCGCAGACCGCCCAGCGACTTCACCCGTTCATGGTCTTTGGCCCAGGTTGCGCGGATTTCTTCAACCTGTGTCTGCCTGACCATTGGGTCCAGCGTCTCGTCGGCCTCAATGCCGCCAATCACTTTTTCCATGTTGCCACCCAACACAATGTCGGTGCCACGGCCTGCCATGTTGGTGGCAATCGTAATCATTTGGGGCCGGCCTGCCTGCGCCACGATGTCGGCTTCACGCGCATGCTGCTTGGCGTTGAGCACCTGGTGCGGCAGCTTTTCCTTGTCCAGCAACTGCGCGATGATCTCCGAGTTTTCAATCGACGTGGTGCCCACCAAAACGGGCTGGCCCCGGTCATAGCATTCGCGGATGTCCTTGATCGACGCTTCGTACTTTTCGCGTGTGGTCTTGTAAACCCGGTCTAGCTGGTCTTCGCGCCGGTTCGGACGGTTGTGCGGCATGACCACGGTTTCCAGGCCATAAATTTCCTGGAATTCGTAGGCCTCGGTATCCGCCGTGCCGGTCATGCCGGCCAGCTTGCCGTACAGGCGGAAGTAGTTCTGAAACGTGATTGATGCCAATGTCTGGTTTTCAGGCTGGATGCCCACGCCCTCTTTGGCCTCAACGGCTTGGTGCAAACCATCACTCCAGCGCCGGCCGGACATCAGGCGGCCCGTGAACTCATCGACGATGACAATCTCGCCTTCCTGTACCACGTAATGCTGGTCGCGGTGGTACAGGTGGTTGGCCCGCAGCGCCGCGTAAAGATGGTGCATCAGCGTGATGTTGGCCGGGTCATACAGCGACGCCCCCTCGGGAATCAGCCCCAGGTCAAACAGAATGCGCTCGGCACTTTCGTGGCCCTGCTCGGTGAGGAAAACCTGATGGCTTTTCTCATCCACCGTGAAGTCGCCCGGTTTGGTCACGCCCTCGCCAGTGCGCGGATCGGCTTCGCCTTCCTGGCGGGTCAGCAGGGGCACAGTCTGGTTGATCGCCAGGTACAGGCTGGTGTGGTCTTCGGCCTGCCCGCTGATGATGAGTGGCGTGCGCGCTTCGTCAATCAGGATTGAGTCCACCTCATCGACGATGGCGTAGTTGAGGCCTCGCTGAACACGGTCTGCCACCTCGTACACCATGTTGTCGCGCAGGTAGTCAAACCCATACTCGTTGTTGGTTCCGTAGGTGATGTCGGCGCGGTAAGCGGCCTGCTTTTCCTCACGCGGCATTTGCGGCAGGTTGATGCCAACCGACATACCCAGAAAGTTGTACAGCTTGCCCATCCACTGCGCATCGCGGTTGGCAAGGTAATCGTTCACCGTCACCACGTGCACGCCTTTGCCAGAAAGCGCATTGAGGTACACCGGCAATGTCGCGGTCAACGTCTTGCCCTCGCCCGTGCCCATTTCGGAAATCTTGCCGTTGTGCAGCGACATGCCTCCCAGAAGCTGCACATCGAAGTGGCGCATTTTCATGACGCGTTTGGAGCCCTCCCGCACCACCGCAAAGGCTTCGGGCAGCAAATCATCGAGCGACTCGCCGTTGGCCACGCGGTCTCGGAACACCTGGGTCTTGGCCTTGAGCGCATCGTCCGTCAGATTCTCAAGCGTTGCCTCCATCGCGTTGATGCGGTTGACTGTGTTGCGGTACTGTTTGAGAAGGCGATCATTGCGACTGCCGAAGATTTTGGTAAGTATGTTGGTAGCCATGAATGCATGGGCGCTGCATCGGCACACATGGGCCAGCAGAACGGCGCAATCCTTTTTTTAGATCAAGATGGAAAATGGGGCTGCTGGCATGAAACTCAAGCGTTTCGACGCAAGTAGGCAACGGGCCGACCAGCCCGACTCTTGATTTTACCTTTGCGCGGACGGCACCCACTCAGCCACGCTTGCGCGATGTGCGGTCACCCGCCTTGGCAGGCCCAGCGGCCTTGGCAACCGGTTGAGCAGGCAGGTTGCTTCCGGCTGTCAAGAACTTTTGCGGGTCCTGCGGAACGCCTTGAACCAGGACCTCAAAATGCAGGTGCGGACCGGTGGAACGCCCGGTAGTGCCAACCTCGGCGATTTTTTGCCCCCGCTTGATCAAGTCGCCCTTGTTGACAAGCACCTTCGAGGCATGGGCATACCGGGTGACCAGATCATTGCCGTGGTCGATTTCGATCATATTGCCGTAGGCGGAATGAACCTCCTGGGTAACTACGACACCGCCAGCTGCAGCCAGTATGGGTGCGCCTGAATCGGCCTGAAAATCAAGGCCGGTGTGCAGGGCCGAGCCGCCCGTGAAAGGGTCTATCCGCCAACCAAACGCAGAACCCAAAATGCCGGTGGCCACAGGCTGCTGGGTTGGAACCATCATGCTACGGATTTTCTGGTCGAACAGTTTTGATTCCATCATCGTCATAAGGTCCGTGCGCTGATCGGCAATCCGGTCCAGCTCCGCGAGCGCTGCCTGCAACTCTTGCATTGACAGTGATCGCCCTTCCACCAGTGCACCACCTCGACCCGGCGGAACCTTGATGTCATTGGGGTTGACGCCGGCAAGACCCGATACCCGCTCCCCCAACGATTCCAGCTGCATCATCTTGGCCTGCATTTCACCGAGCTTCCTGGCCATCACGTCCAGGTTGTCGCGCATGAAACGGTCGCGTTGCGCAAACTCGTCTTTGACCACCAATTTGATGAAGGAACCCACCACGGGCCAGCCTTCGCGCGCCCCTTTCAGAAAAACCCAGTGGTACAAGCCGGCCGCAACCAGCGTGAGGAGGAACGACGCCACACAGCCGGCAAAAACAAGTTTCCTGCCAGAAAGATGGATGACACGCGTTCTGGCGAGCCATGCGTCCGTGATAATCATTTGCATACCGAATCCTTCTCAAGAACACCCGTCATGAACCGCCGTCAAAACAGCAGTGTCACGCTGATGCAGGCCTCTCAGGAGTGCCCCACATTGGCCAGGCTGACCGCGCTTTCAACGGACTCATCTGCCCGCCTGAAGGCGATTGCGCCACTCATCCCCGCTACGCTCCAGCCATCCGTCAAGGCCGGACCGATTGATGGCTCTGACTGGTGCCTGATTCTGGACAACAACGCAGCGGCTGCGAAAATCCGCCAGTTGCTGCCGTCAATGGCGTCGCTGCTTCGGACCAAGGGTTGGGAGGTTAACTCAATTCGACTGAAGGTTCAAATTTCTTCAAGTCGATAAAACTGCGAGGAATCGGATTCAAGCCCAGCTTGAAGTCCCATCGGCTTGAAACACCTTTAAAGCGTTGCCTCTGGGGGTCCGCTTTTCCCTGCTTTAACTGGTGCCGATTGTCGGAATCGAACTGACGACCTACCGCTTACAAGGCGGTTGCTCTACCAACTGAGCTAAATCGGCACATTTGCATTTTACAGGACCCACGCATCCAGCCAAATGCACAAAGTGATGTTACTTGACACGCTTCAAGGCAGGCCGTGGGCCAGACGGTGGGCGCGGAGGGTCAGTTGGCCCTTTGCTGGTTCCCTTGCCGACCAATCTGCCAGCATCTTTGCCAGTATCCGGCTGGACGTGGGTCAGTTGAACCACATTGGCCTCTGGGTCTGTGGCGTTCACCCGTCCCTCCCCGACAGAAACAAGGGAAACGGGACTCTGGTCAGGCTGGCGGTCGCCTGGCGGCACAGACATTGGAAAGGCCATTCCCTGCCCGTTCTCACGCGCGTAGATCGCAATCACCCGGCCAATCGGCACCATAATTTCACGGGCGCTGCCTGCAAAACGAGCCTTGAATTCAATGAATTCATTGCCCAGCTTGAGCGAGCTGGTCGCATCAAAGCTGATGTTGAGCACAATCTCGCCATCTTTCACGTACTCATTGGGCACCCGCACGGTGTCGTCAACACGCACGGCCACATAAGGCGTCAGCCCGTTGTCGGTGCACCACTCATACAGGGCCCGGATCAAATAGGGGCGGGTTGACGTGGTGTCTTTGGCATCAATCATTGAATTGGACTACCGGCTTTGGCATGCGCAATCTCTAAAGCGCCTATTTGCGCATGACCTTCTCGGACGGCGTCAATGCCTCAATGTACGCTGGCCTTGAAAATATGCGCTCAGCGTATTTGAGCAGTGGCGCGGCATTCTTGCTAAGGTCAATTCCATAATAATCCAGCCGCCAGAGCAAAGGCGCAATGGCAACATCAAGCATCGAAAAGTTGTCGCCCAGCATGTACTTGTTCTTGAGAAAAATCGGCGCCAGTTGGGTCAGGCGGTCACGCACATGCGAGCGTGCCTTCTCCAGCACTTTCTCGTTGCTTTTCGCAGCACGCGACTCCAGGGTAGAAACATGCACAAACAGCTCTTTCTCAAAGTTGAGCAAGAACAGACGCACCCGGGCGCGGTCGACCGGGTCTCCGGGCATGAGCTGGGGATGCGGAAATCGCTCATCAATGTACTCATTGATGATGTTGGACTCGTAAAGAATCAGGTCCCGCTCAACCAGAATTGGAACCTGCCCGTAGGGATTCATCACGTTGATGTCTTCGGGCTTGTTGTACAGGTCCACATCGCGAATCTCGAAGTCCATGCCTTTCTCAAACAGGACGAAGCGGCAACGGTGGGAAAAAGGGCAGGTCGTACCTGAATACAGCACCATCATGGCGGGGACTCCTAAAAACTAGAAAGAGTGGGATGCCGTCAATTGAGAATTGGCAAGCCCACTCCGAAATCCCGGGCGGCGCATTGTGAGCGCTGCCTGGGCAAATGCTAAATGCTACTTGACGTCTTTCCAGTACGCGGCATTGAGGCGCCAGGCGAAGAAGGTGAAGACCCCCAGGAACATCAGGACCCAGACCCCCACGCGAACCCGGTGTTTCTGCGATGGCTCGCCCATCCATTGCAAATAGCTGACCAGATCTCCGATTGCCTGATCATATTGAAGCGGTGTCATGGTGCCGGGCGTCAACTGTTCCCAGGTTTTGAATGTTTTCACCTCATGACCGTGTTCTTTCGAGGTCTCGAACACAGGCTGGCGGTTGCCCTGCAATTCCCATAGCGCATGGGGCATGGCCACATTGGGGTAGGCCAGGTTGTTCCACCCGGTCGCCTTGGTGCTGTCGGGGTAATAGGTGCGCAAGTAGGTGTACAGATAGTCCGCGCCGCTTCCCTGGCCTTCGGCGGAGCGGGATCGCGCAATCACCGTCAGGTCCGGCGGGTTCGCCCCGAACCAGTCTTTGGCCTGCTTGGCGTCCATCGCTACCTTCATCGTTTCGCCGACTTTGTCTGTCGTGAACAACAGGTTTTCCTTGATCTGCTGCTCAGTCAAACCGATGTCTTTGAGCCGGTTGTACCGCATGTAGGCGGCCGAATGGCAGTTCAGGCAATAGTTGACGAAAAGCTTGGCACCGTTTTGCAGCGATGTCAGGTCATTTTGGTAGTTGGGCGCCTTGTCCCATGCAATGCCGCCGGTGTTTGCGTGGACGCCCGACACGATGCCTGCTGCAACGGCCAGGCTGAGAATGAATTTTTTAGTGAAACCCATGATTTTCATTTTTTGGATGTCCTGATCAGTGGGCTGCGAAAGTGACGCGACTCGGGACCGGCTTGGCTTCGCCAATGCGACTCCACCAGGGCATCAAGATGAAGAAGCCGAAATAAAACAGCGTACCCACCTGTGAGACCCGCTCACCAATGGCTGACGGCGGTTGCACGCCAAGGTAAGCCAAAACCACGAAATTGATGACAAATATGCCGTAAAGGTACTTGTGCCAGCTCGGGCGGTAGCGGATCGATTTGACCGGGCTGTAGTCGAGCCAGGGCAGGAAAAACAGGATGATGACCGCACCACCCATCACCACGACGCCCCAGAATTTGGCGTCGATGGAGAGCATCATGGCTGCCACTGCTACGGCAGCTATCAGAATCACGCCCTTGAACAGCGCCGGCATCTTGAATTTGAGCGCTGCCACCAGGCCGCCACCCAGCACACAGGCGATCAACACGTACATCATTTCGCTGGTGATGGCCCGCAGCATCGAGTAATACGGCGTGAAGTACCAGACTGGTGCGATGTGTGCAGGCGTCTTGAGCGGGTCTGCCGGGATGAAGTTGTTGTATTCCAGGAAATATCCGCCTGCTTCGGGGGCAAAAAAGATGATGGCCGTGAACACCATCAGGAACATGCTTACCGCAAAGATGTCATGCACCGTGTAGTACGGGTGAAACGGGATGCCGTCCAGCGGATGGCCCTTGGCGTCTTTAGGCGCATTGGGGCCCTTGATTTCAACGCCGTCCGGGTTGTTGGAGCCAACCTCATGCAAGGCAATGATGTGCGCCGCCACCAGGCCCAGCAGCACCAGCGGCACAGCAATCACGTGGAAGCTGAAAAAGCGGTTCAACGTGGCGTCTCCGACCACGTAGTCGCCGCGAATCAGCAGCGCCAGATCGGGGCCGACAAATGGGATTGCCGCGAACAGGTTGACGATCACCTGCGCGCCCCAGTAGCTCATCTGGCCCCAAGGCAGCAGGTAGCCCATGAAGGCCTCGGCCATCAAGCACAAAAAGATGGCGCAGCCAAAAATCCAGATCAGCTCGCGCGGTTTGCGGTAGCTGCCATAGATGAGGCCCCGGAACATGTGCAGGTACACGATGATGAAGAACGCAGAAGCCCCAGTGGAATGCATGTAGCGCACCAGCCAGCCCCACGGCACGTCGCGCATGATGTACTCGACCGACCCAAAAGCCAATGCCGCATCCGGCTTGTAATGCATCGTCAGGAAAATGCCGGTGGTGATCTGGATAACCAGCACCAGCAAAGCCAGCGAGCCAAAGATGTACCAAATATTGAAGTTTTTCGGCGCGTAATACTCGCCCAGATGCTCTTTGTAGAGTTTGGTGGCTGGAAACCGGTTGTCAACCCAGTTCAGCAGCTTTTCAGCGGCTGGGGCGTTGGGGGAAATTTCTTTCATGTCTGCCATGGTGTGGTGCTCTGTAGTGCGCTCTGTAAAGCGTTATGCGCTGATTTCGCGGTATGGCGTCAGGCTTTTTTATCTTCACCGATCAGCAACCGGCTGTCGGACATGTACATGTGGGGTGGTACTTCAAGGTTGTCAGGGGCCGGCTTGTTTTTGAACACGCGCCCGGCCACGTCAAATGTCGAACCGTGGCAAGGACAAAGGAAGCCGCCCTGCCAGTCATCGGGCAGCGACGGCTGCGGGCCCGGTTGGAACTTGTCTGACGGCGAGCAGCCCAAATGCGAGCAAATGCCCACCGCCACAAATATCTCAGGCTTGATGGACCGCCCTTCATTGCGCGCATAGGCAGGCGTGATTTCATCCGCTTTGCGCAATGATTTTGGATCGGCCAGTTGGCTGTCGAGCTTGGGCAACGTTGCCAGCTGTTCGGGCGTTCGCCTGACAATCCACACGGGTTTGCCGCGCCATTCAACGGTCATCTTCTCGCCGGCTTTAAGCGCTGAAATGTCAACTTCAACCGCTGCGCCTGCTGCTTTGGCACGCTCGGACGGCTGAAACGTGCTCACAAACGGGATAGCAACTGCACCAACGCCGACAGCACCAGCACAGCTTGACGCAATTAGCCAGGTTCGTTTGCTGGCATTGATGCGGCCATCGCCGACTAGGGTCTCACTCATGGGAATCCTCAATGAAAACTTCAATACTAGGGTCAACCCCAGATTGTAGCTGACGCCCTATGGCCAATGTTTTACGTAATCCAGGCTTGACATCCAGCTTTGGTGGGTAATACTTGGCCGTTTTTAACAACCAGAGGATTACAAAATGAGCATGATGCAAGAATTCAAGGACTTCGCACTCAAGGGCAATGTGATGGACCTCGCGGTCGGTGTGATCATAGGCGGCGCGTTTGGGAAAATCGTGGACTCCATCGTCGGAGACCTCATCATGCCGCTCGTTGGCAAACTGTTTGGCGGGCTGAACTTCTCCGAGATGTACATCATGCTGGCGCCGCCGGCCAAAACGGTGGAAGGCGCCACCACCTACGCCACGCTGAAAGCCGCTGGCGCCAACCTGTTTGCCTATGGCAACTTCCTGACAATCCTGGTGAACTTCATCATCCTGGCGTTCATCATCTTCATGATGGTCAAGCAAATGAACCGTCTGAGGATCAGCGTACCCGCCCCAGCGGCACCACCAACGCCACCAACGCCTGAAGATGTGGTGTTGCTCCGCGAGATTCGCGACAGCCTGAAGAAGTAGTCTTTGAACCAAGCGGCACAGATCACTTCGGCCGCTTCAAACTCACCGCCCGACGCCGCAAGCGCCGGGCGTTTTTATTTTCAGGCGTGAGTTGCGCTGGCCTGCGCCATTGCGGGGCTTGACAGCGACCTCGCCATGCGGATTGCCTCAACCAGGCTTGAGGCATCGGCCGTGCCCGTGCCCGCAATGTCAAAGGCGGTGCCGTGGTCGGGGCTGGTGCGCACCAGGGGCAGGCCCAGAGTCACGTTCACGCCCTTTTCGACCCCCAGGTACTTGACCGGAATCAACCCCTGGTCGTGGTACATGGCCACCACCGCGTCAAACTCGCCCGGCTGCCCAGGCTTGGCACGCGCTCTCATGAAGACCGTATCGGGCGCGTAGGGGCCGCTGGAGCCAATGCCTTCAGCGCAGGCTGCTGAAATGGCCGGCACAATGACGTCGATTTCTTCCAGCCCGAACAGCCCGCCCTCGCCGGCGTGAGGGTTCAGCCCTGCAACACCGATGCGTGGGGATCGGCCCAGAACAGAGACCAATGTGGCGTGGGCGATACGCAGGGTTTGCAAAACATTGTCGAAATTGACCGCGCTGATGGCGTCCCGCAGCGACACGTGGATGCTCACCAGCACCACGCGAATCTCGTCGTTGGCCAGCATCATGCGAACCGGCACGTCTGCTATGGATTTGCCAAGAAACGCGGCTGCCTGGGCCTGTAGCATCTCGGTGTGGCCCGGATAGTTGCAATGCGGCGCACCGGCTTTGGCCAAGGCTTCCTTGTGCAAAGGCGCGGTCACCATCGCCGCAATCTGGCCGCGCAGCGCCGCCTGCGCCGCCCAGACCACGCACAGCGCCGCAATTTCTCCAGCCAAGCCACTGATTTTTCCAACAGGGACGGGCGTAGCCTGCTCCCCAATTTGCAGTAGAGGAATGCAACGCGGCGGCATGCCGAGTGCATCGGCCGGCGCTTCAATCAAGGCCACGGGCAACGCAATCTTGCCTGCCGTGACAAATTGCACTGCCCGGCGCAGCGTGGCGACGTCGCCCACGACAAAGCAGCCTTGCGTGACATCCGGTGAATCGCGAAACGCCTTCGCAATGATCTCGGGGCCAATGCCAGCCGGGTCGCCCATGGTGATTGCGATGGGTTTCATTGAGTGCTCAGGCGGGATTGTCGATATCAATAAACTCATGCGCCAGCCCAAACTGCTTTGCCACATGGGCCGCCACAGCGGGCGCGCCATAGCGCTCGGTCGCGTGGTGGCCGCACGCCAGGTAGGCCACACCGCATTCACGCGCGTAGTGGGCCTGCGGCTCCGAGATTTCACCGGTGATGAAAGCCTGAGCGCCTGCGGCGATGGCCGCTTCAAAATAGCTCTGTGCGCCGCCAGTGCACCACGCTATTTTATGAATAGCGGTATGTGCACTACCGACGAGGACTACAGGCCTTTTTAATACATTTTCGAGGTGTTTGGCAAGCGCCGGGGCACTATCAAAGCTGCCACCATCAGAACGGCCACCCAGAAAGCCGAGTCCCTGTTCGCCAAAGCGTCCCTCAGTGCCGTCCGTTGCCGTCAAACCCAACTCCAAGCCAAGCTGGGCGTTATTGCCCAGTTCAGGGTGCGCGTCCAGCGGCAAATGGTAGGCGAACAGGTTGACATTGGCCGCCAGCAACAAAGCCAGCCGCTGCTTCATCCAGCCCGTCACGCAGCCGTCCTGGCCACGCCAGAACAGGCCGTGGTGCACAAAAATCGTATCTGCGCCGACGCCAATGGCGGCTTCGATCAAGGCCCGGCTTGCGGTGACGCCAGAGACTATTTTTGTGACCCGCCCGCTGCCTTCCACCTGCAAGCCATTGGGCCCGTAGTCGCGAAAGCGCTCGGGCTGGAGCAAAGTGTTGAAAGCCTGCAAGAGTTGGCCACGCTCGGTCATGCGCAATTGTCTCACCCGGTCGCTTTGTCAAGCATGCCAAAGCACGCATGCAGGAGGTTCTCGCCCGGCCCGGCAAGTTTTGCTTCACCAACCCGGGCGCAAGTCCATTGCCCAAGGATGGTTCCCCGGCGCAGACCCGAGCCTACAATTTGCTTTATGAAAAGACTTTGGCTTTTATTCTCCCAAACAGCCACCGTGCTGCTTGCCGCCTATTTTGTGGTGGCAACTTTGAAGCCTGCCTGGCTGAACCAGCGCTCACCCGTGGCCGGCGCCCTGACATTCACGCAGGCGCCTGTCAGCACGCCAGCCGCAGCCGGAACCAGCAGTTTCAGGCTGGCGGCGTCCAAGGCATCGGCCGCTGTGGTCAGCATCAACACCAGCAAGGCGGCGCAAAAAAATCCGCACGGCAACGACCCCTGGTTCAAGTTCTTTTTTGGCGACAAGGGCAATGAATCCCAGGCCGGCTTGGGCAGCGGCGTGATCGTCAATGCCAGCGGCTACATCCTCACCAACAACCACGTCGTGGAGGGCGCGGACGAAATTGAGGTGGTGCTCAATGACAGCCGCCACACGGTGGCCAAGGTAATTGGCACCGACCCCGATACGGATCTGGCGATTCTGAAGATTGAGCTCGACCGCCTGCCGGTCATTGTGCTGGGCAACTCTGACTCGCTGCAAGTGGGTGACCAGGTCATGGCCATCGGCAATCCGTTTGGCGTGGGCCAAACCGTCACCGGCGGCATTGTGAGCGCGCTGGGGCGCAACCAGTTGGGCATCAACACCTTTGAGAACTTCATCCAGACCGATGCCGCCATTAACCCTGGCAATTCCGGCGGTGCGCTGGTGGACATCAACGGCAACCTGCAAGGCATCAACACGGCCATCTACTCGCGCTCAGGCGGCAGCATGGGCATTGGCTTTGCAATTCCCGTCTCCACCGCCAAGCTGGTGATGGAGGGCATCGTGAAAGACGGCCGGGTCACGCGTGGCTGGATTGGCGTGGAGCCCAACGATTTGTCGCCCGAGCTGGCTGAGACTTTCGGCGTGAAGGCAAAACAGGGCGTGATCATCACCGGCGTGCTGCAAAACGGTCCTGCTGCGGTGTCGGGCATGCGCCCCGGTGACGTGGTGATTAGCGTGGGTGGAAAGCAGGTTGGCAATGTGTCCGAATTGTTGACCCAGGTGGCTGCGTTGAAACCGGGCACCGCATCAAAATTCAACCTGCTGCGCCGCGATGAAAAGCTTGAGCTGGAGGTGACGCCAGGCGTGCGGCCCAGGCCGCCCAAGCCAGTGCAGTAACACTGCAGCAATTCCCACGGCGCGGCAAGGGCTCGATTCGACGGCAGTTCACCCCCTCCGGGCACGGCCGCAAAAATTTTAACCCCGTAGGTTTGCTATATTTTTAGAAGCTAACTATGCACTGTGGACGAGGGCTACAGCCATTTTAGCCTATATTTTCGCAGAATTTCCCTCGTCCTCAGGCACTTTGGTGTGCTTAATGAAGATTTGGGCCGCCCAGATGCCCACTTCATAAAGCAGGTACATCGGCACCAGCAGTGCAATCATCGACACCGGATCCGGCGGCGTCGCCAGGGCGGCAACAGCGGCTGCGCCCACCACAAAGTAGGTGCGAAACGCCTTGAACTGCGCAATGGTGACGATGTTCATCCGCGCCAAAATCACCACCACAATGGGCACTTCAAATGCCACGCCAAAGGCGATGAACATGGTGATCACAAAGTCAAGGTACACCTCAATGTCCGGGCTCACGGCCACCGACATGGGGGCCATCCGCTGGATCGCCGGAAACGCCTGGCCAAAAACAAAGAAGTAGCAAAACGCCGCACCGGTATAAAACAGCAACGTGCTGGCCGCCACCAAAGGCAGCACCAGTTTTTTCTCGTGCTTGTAAAGGCCAGGGGCCACAAAGGCCCACACCTGGTAAAGAATCCAGGGCAACGCCAAGCCAATTGCCGCCAGCACCGTCACCTTGATCGGCACCAAAAAAGGGGACACCACGCCCACGGCGATCATGCGCGAGCCCTCGGGCAGCGCTTTCACCAACGGCATGGCCAGCAGGTCATACAGCCGGGACGGGCCGGGGTAAAACGCGAGCACGGCAAAAATGGCAGCCACGCCATACAGCGCCTTGAGCAGGCGGTCACGCAACTCAAACAAATGCTGAACGAAGGGCTGTTCGGTGCCGGCCAGTTCGTCTTCTTTGCCGCCTTCAGGTTTGCTCGGTTCAGTCATCAGCTCAATTTTTGCGGTCTAAACCGGGCCACACGCGCGGCGCCGGACAAGGCCCTGGTGCGGGTGCCCGTGCGGGCTTTGTACCAGCTAGGTGTGGCGCCTTGCTTGATGCGCCATTTCTTTTTGGGATGCTTGTACTGTGGAACGCTGGCGTGGACGTCGGTGGCGGAGGTGTTTGAAACCATGGAGGTGGTCTCGGCCCAACTTTTCTCGAAGTCACTGGAACTGGTCTGGATCGAGTTTTCAACATCGCGCGCCGCAGACTCCACCGTGTCCTTCATTTTTTTGAGCTCATCAAGCTCCATGGACCGATTGACTTCTGCCTTGACGTCTGCCACGTAGCGCCGCGCCCGCCCAAGCAGGGTTCCGACTGTTTTCGCCAGACCCGGGAGCTTCTCCGGCCCGATGACGATCAGTGCAATCCCGCCAATGATCGCAAGCTTGGTGACCCCGATGTCAATCACGCGCGCACATCCCCTGGACCCGATTTGCAGCCGCTGCGCCAGCCCCTGTTTCGGGCCTTGATTCAGGCCTTGGTTCAGGCCTTAGTTTTGGCTTCAACATCAATCGTTTCTTTGGCGGCAGTGGAGGCCGCACCCACTTGCGCAGGTGGCACGGCAGCAGAGGTGTCAGCCGACTTGTCGGAGCCGTCTTTCATGCCGTCCTTGAATCCCTT
Source organism: Rhodoferax sp. (assembly GCA_025358555.1). Lineage (GTDB taxonomy): Bacteria > Pseudomonadota > Gammaproteobacteria > Burkholderiales > Burkholderiaceae_C > JANYCG01. Next base: position 2,090 of record JANYJD010000100.1, on the reverse strand, counting down.
GACAGCGCCGCCCAAGTCTGAGCCCATGTTGCGCAGCTTCTTGGTGCCAAAGATCACCACGATGATGACCAGAAAAATAATCAGGTGAGTTGTCGAAAATCCCATGAGCTTCTCCTAACGAATTGAACCGATTTTAGTCGGCGAAGTGCGCACTGCACATTTGCAGTTGAAATAAGCCGTGGTGGCGGTGCGGGCCTTGCCTGTACTTGCCTTGCTTCTACCCCTTCAACCACGGGCGCGGCCCACCCATCACATGCACGTGCAGATGGTGCACTTCCTGGCCACCCTCGGCACCCGTATTGGCGACGATGCGAAAACCACCCTCGGGGTAGGGTCGGCACCCTTCCTGCAAGGCAAGTTTGGGTGCCAGCACCATCATGCGCCCCAACAGGCCTACATGCCCGGGCTCAAGTTGCGAAAACGACGCAATGTGCACCTTTGGAACCACCAAAAAGTGCACGGGCGCCCACGGATGGATGTCATGAAACGCAAATATTTCATCGTCCTGATAAACAGTTTTTGACGTGATTTTCCCCGCCACGATTTTGCAAAACAGGCAATTCGGATCGTGCATCTCGAAGCCCTCGATCTATTGCCCGACGGGCTGGCTGTTGTTCATGGCCACCATGCCGCGCACAATGCGGTACAGGAACCAGATGGAGATAAGGCCCCAGGCGATCCAGCCGGGCGCGATCAGCAACAACCACAGTGGCGACGTCACCAGGTACAGGATGCCCGCCCAGATGACCGAGCGGATGCGCCAGGAAAAATGGCTGGCCTGCCAGGTGCCCTGTGCATCGTCTTTTTTCACCAGATCAATCACCAGGGCTATCAGCAGCAAAACGGCACCCGCCTGAGCGCCAGGAATAACGGCTCCCAAGGCCACCACCAGATGCAGCAGGTAGCTGACCCAGCCCACGGTTTTGAGCGCCTGCGCCTTCTCGGAATCCACGGCTGTCACGTCAATCAAGTCATTCATGCGTTTCTCCAATTGTCAATTCTTCGGGGACGGGCTGCGGGTTGGGATCTCCACGCCATCACTGGCATCGCGCAAAACCGCCTTGCGCAGGGCCTTTTCTTCAATGCCGCTGGTGCCGGCGCGGCGGGCCAGCTCGGCGATCACGTCAGCGGGCTTCAACCCATAGTGGGCCAGTGCAATCATGCAATGAAACCACAAATCTGCCACCTCGCCGACCAGCTTGTGCCTGTCACCGCCCACATCAGCATCTTTTGCGGCCATCACCACCTCGGTCGCTTCCTCGCCGATTTTTTTCAGGAAGGCATCTGGCCCCTTTTGCAGCAGGCGCGCCACGTAGCTGGCATCGGCATCGCCGCCATTTTTGGGCAGGCGGCTTTCGATCACTTCAGCCAGGTGGGCTAGCACGTCTTGTGAAAGCATCGGAGTCAGGACGGAATTTGGATTTGGCGGCATGGGTTACTGACGAAAACTGGTGTGCAATGCTTGCTGGCGCCAATATGTTGCTTCAGTTGGCCCTATTTGTAGATGTCTTTGGGGTCTTTCAAGACCGGATCGACAATTTGCCACTCACCCTCCACCAGGAGGCTGAAAAAACAGCTATGTCGCCCGGTGTGACAGGCAATCGACTGTGAGGGTGAATCGCCGGGTGAATCGCCGGGTGGATCGCCGGGTGAATCGCCGGATTCGCCCCGAGGCCCGTGCCCGGGCTGCGTGACCTTGAGTAGCAACACATCGTTGTCGCAGTCCATGCGAATCTCATGCACCGTCTGCACGTGGCCTGACTCCTCGCCCTTGAGCCAGAGCCGGTTGCGCGAGCGGCTGAAGTACACCGCCCGGCCAAGCTTGGCAGTTTGCTCCAGCGCCTCGCGGTTCATCCACGCAAACATCAGCACATCGTTTGTGCCCACTTCTTGAGCGATCACGGGAATCAGCCCTTGGGAGTCCCACTTAACGTTGTCTAGCCAGTTCATGCAGCGATTGTTACCGATCACGTCCCATGGTCGGAGCAACAAAGCTTGTTGCACAAAGTTAAGGCGTGTTTCAACAAACCCCCAGTTCGCAATGCCTGACTTGGCTGCAAGCGATGGCGTGGTTCACGTGATCGACAAGG
>JANYJD010000091.1 GCA_025358555.1 Rhodoferax sp. | reverse complement strand
GCGTTTGCCGTCGTGCCGATGGCGCTGATGCATGACCTCAAGCTGAGCCACGACATCGTCAACGTGAACGGCGGTGCCTGCGCGCTGGGCCACCCGATTGGCGCGAGCGGCGCGCGCATCATGGTGACTTTGATGTATGCGCTCAGGGCGCGGGGCCTGAAGAAGGGCCTGGCCACGCTGTGTATTGGTGGCGGCGAGGCAACCGCCGTTGCGCTGGAAATGGTATAAAACTTATAGCTGTTTGTTCAGTCTAAACAAGGGCTGGAGGCCGATTTGATCCTCGATCAAGACCAGGAAATGATCCGCGACGCAGTGCGGGCTTTCGCAAAGGAAGAGTTGTGGCCCCACGCCGCGCGCTGGGACAAAGAACATCACTTTCCGCGTGAGGCGCACCAGGGCCTGGCCGCGCTGGGGGCCTACGGTATCTGCGTGCCCGAGGCTTTTGGCGGTGCGAACCTGGACTACGTGACGCTGGCCCTGGTGCTGGAAGAAATTGCTGCGGGCGATGGTGGTACCAGCACGGTGATCAGCGTGACCAACTGTCCGGTCAACGCCATTTTGCTCAACTACGGCAATGCCGCGCAAAAGAAGCAGTGGCTTGCGCCGCTGGCCCAGGGCAAGATGCTGGGCGCGTTTTGCTTGACCGAGCCGCACGTGGGCTCTGACGCGTCGGCGCTCAAAACCACGGCGGTGAAAGACAAAGATGGCTATGTCTTGAACGGCGTCAAGCAGTTCATCACCAGCGGCAAGAACGGCGACGTGGCCATCGTCATTGCCGTTACCGACAAAGGCGCGGGCAAGAAGGGCATGAGCGCCTTCATTGTGCCCACCAAGGCGCCGGGCTATGTGGTGGCGCGTCTGGAAGACAAGCTGGGCCAGCACAGCAGCGACACCGCGCAAATCAATTTCGACAACTGCCGCATCCCGGCCGAGAACCTGATCGGCCAGGAGGGCGAAGGCTACAAAATCGCACTGGGCGGCCTGGAGGGCGGGCGCATTGGAATTGCTGCGCAAAGCGTGGGCATGGCACGCAGTGCGTTTGAGTGCGCGGTGGAGTACGCCAAACAGCGCGAGAGCTTCGGTGTGCCGATCTTCAACCACCAGGCAGTGGGATTCCGCCTGGCCGAATGCGCTACCAAAATTGAAGCGGCACGCCAGCTCATTTGGCACGCCGCGTCATTGCGCGATGCCGGCCGCCCGTGCCTGAAAGAAGCCGCCATGGCCAAGCTGTTTGCCAGCGAGATGGCCGAAGAAGTCTGCAGCGCCGCTATCCAGACGCTGGGCGGCTATGGATATGTGAGTGACTTCCCGGTGGAGCGCATCTACCGCGATGTGCGGGTGTGCCAGATTTATGAAGGCACGTCGGATGTTCAGAAAATGATTATTCAGAGAAACTTATAGCCTTGTGGGAAAGACCGCAGCCACGCGCAGCGGGCAAGCTCTGTCCCCAACTGTTTGTAGCTGTCCTCAGAGAAACTTGAAGGTCAGGCTGACCGTAACGCCCGAGCTTGTGATCGCAAAAGGCGTTTCGCGGGGACTGACTGCCCCGGCAGTCGTGATCGTATAGGTGAGGTCCTGGGACGAGGCAGCACCCGTTGTTGGCGTGGCTTTTTGCGTAATCCTCAGAAGTGCTGACGTGTCGGTCAACGGTTCAATGGAAAAGGTAAGCGTCCGGGAAAATGTCTTGACCGACTTTGTGCTGTTGGTGTAGCAGGTGGCCGAATACCAAGTGCCGGTGTCGCCCACCTTGGCGCTGGCCGGGAAGCCGCCTGATGGTGAACTCACGCAATAGCTGGTTGCAGCGGATGTGCCCAGTGTCTGGTAGTTCGCATCGTAATACGCGACGGACGTGTCGCTTATCGGCGATGACGCGCCCTGCGCCGTCAATGTGGCATTCGTCGTCAGTGTCTTGACCTGTGCAGCCACGCCCTCAAACGTGCCAGCGGCAATGGTCGAAGAAATGCTCCCGCTGCCGCCAAATGCAACGGTTTGGCCGCCCAATGAGCCTGTCCCGGCCACAGTGAATGGGGTGGTCCGGGTGTCTCTTGCGAAGCTCGCCATGGCTGCAGCCAATGGGAGCGTTGGGGTGGCAGAAGTTGTAGTGGCTGGCGTGCCCGAGCCGCCGCCGCCGCACCCCGCAAGCGCCAATGCGACCACCGTTGCGGCCCCCATCGCGGCGGCGTAACGGCGCGTGTGTTTTGCAAAACTCATTGACATTTGGGCTCCAGTGGATGCTTGTAATCGGAGTGACACATAAAACCGTTCGTATCATAGGTGGCGCTGGGGCGGTCCCGGCCCGTTTATCGTATCAAGTTGTGCCAAAACATCATTGAGGACTCCGTCCATGCCCATCACCAGGAACCGCTCCTTAGAAGCCGCTCCATGTGTGGGTGTGCCAGATTCGGAGAGTCAGAAGATGATTGTTTAGCGGGCGCTTTGATGGTTGAAAATCAACCATTGCGTGGTTGATTTTCAACCATTAAAATAACGGAACGCACAACAGGCATCTCTCCCCCCTGCTGGCCGATGCGCTGGCTGACACCCCCGTGGTACTGGTCAACGGTGCGCGCCAAAGTGGCAAAAGTACCTTAGTGCAGTCGCTACCGTCATCAGTAGAAGCGCCGCGCCGCTATTTGACGCTGGACGAGCCAGCGGTACTCAATGCTGCCAAATCCGACCCGGCGGGTTTCATCAATGGGCTGC
>JANYJD010000089.1 GCA_025358555.1 Rhodoferax sp. | reverse complement strand
AATCGAGCTCTTTGTGCTGGCTCACAATGACAACCCCAAGCCATTCATCTGGACTGCCAGCGCTCGTGACATTCTGGAGAAAGTCATCCGCGCGAAGGCAAAACTCAATACGGTTCAAACAGCGTGAAACACTACACTAGCCGTGCTCCAGCACTGTCTTCGTCGGTGCGCCTACTTCACGAATGATTTAGAAATGGAATGAGTTATGTCGCGGCAGAGCAGCGCATTTTGTCAACGCAATAGTTTGCCAGCGTGCAACCCGCAACAAACTCTTGCGCGGATGCAATGGCACCCAGTGCGTCAACCAGCAGCTTCGGCGTTTTGTCGGTCATACACAACTGCCCGGCTGTCGTTGACCGCCTGTAGAAAATACCGGTTGCGGATGTAACGCGGATTCACCAAGTCAACCGGTCGACCCAACAGTGACTCAAGTGCGTCGGCCAGTTCAGTCCAGCGTCGCGCACGTGAGCCGGACGCCGCAGGGTCCAGTTCAACCAAAAAAGCAAAATCGCTGTGCTCAGGATGGAAGTTGGCACCTGTCGCAGAGCCGAACAATTCCAGGTGGGACACGCCGTACCGTTTGCACAACTCGGCAATATCGGGAAGGTGGCGGGCCAGCATCGCGTTCATAGGGTGATTATCAAACAATTGAACCAGTTGCCCGCTCAAAGCTTGCCGTTAAAACCAGCATCAAGGCAGCCTAAACCACCATCGGCGTCACCGCCCCATCCATCGACAAAATCGCCCCGGTGATGTAGCTGGCCTTCTCAGACGCCAAAAACGCCACCGCATAGGCAATCTCGTCGGGCCGGGCAACGCGGCCCAGGGGCAGGCGCTCGTTGGCGCGCTTGAGGGCTTCTTGTTCGGAGATATTCGCCAATTTGGCACCGGCCAGCCCAATGCCCTTGCTGCCGCCGGTGATGAGCACATGCTTGCTTTTGAGTTGAAGGTCGATCAGTAGTCTCCTGTATGCATTTGATTGTAGGAACGGTTCGGCGCCAGCCTGCGCTAAGATCATTTATGACTTGCCGTCGCAAATTTGTCCCGTCCTCATTCATTCGCCCGCTGGCCTTCGCGGTTACCGCCACGCTGGCGCTTGCTGCCTGCTCACCGTTGGGCACGCTCAACGCCGTCATCCCCGGCAACAGCTACACGCTCACCGCCGACGTGGCGTATGGCCCGCTGCCGCGACAGCGTCTTGACATTTACCGCCCCAGCAGCATGGCGCCGCAAGCGGGCTGGCCGGTGGTCGTGTTCTTCTATGGCGGCTCGTGGAACCGCGGCGAGAAGGCCGACTACAAGTTCGTCGGCGAAGCGCTCGCGTCACGTGGCGTGCTGACGCTGGTCGCCGACTACCGGCTGTACCCGCAAGTGCGCTACCCGGATTTTTTGAAGGACTCCGCACTGGCACTCGGCTACGGTTTGAAAGAGGCTGTACGGCTCGGCGGTGATGCCCGGCGCGTCTTTGTCATGGGCCACAGCGCAGGCGGCTACAACGCGGCCATGCTGGCGCTGGATGCGCGCTGGCTGGGTGAGGTGGGCCACGCACCGAAAGAGCTGGCTGGCTTCATTGGTCTGGCAGGTCCGTATGACTTTTTGCCGATGACCAACCCGGATGCACAACCGGTGTTCTTTCACCCCAACTATCCGTCAAATACCCAGCCCATTGAATTTGCGGTCAACAACGCCCCACGGACCTTTCTGGGCGCAGCCGTGAAGGACAGCCTGATCGACCCACAGCGCAACACGGCTGGCCTGGCGGACAGGCTGAAATCTGCAGGCGTGCCGGTCACGGTCAAGATGTATGACGGCGTGAACCACATCACGCTGGTGGCGTCGCTGGCCCGGCCGCTGCGTTTTCTGGCGCCAACGCTGGACGATGTGGTTGCGTTCATTGGCGGGACGCCTGTGGCATCAGCAGCAGCTACCAAGGCTGTTGCAGCGTCAAATTAGTTTCAAGGCGTTCTGGCTGTCCTTGCCGGTCCTGGCCAGTCCCTACCAATCCTCTTTGACCGCCAGCACCGCATCGCGTCCCGCTGCGGCGCGGCCCGCCAGCCAGGCCGTCACTGTGCCTGCCAACACCACTGCCGCACACAGGGCCAGTAGCCGCAGCCAGGGCACGGCCAAATCCATCGTCCAGTGAAAGCTTTGCGGGTTGACCACATGCACCAGCACCACGGACACGCCCAAGCCCAAGCCCAACCCCGCGACTGCGCCAATGGCCGTCCACGCCAGGCCTTCGCCTGCCACCACGCCCAGCACCTGGGAGCGCGTGAGCCCCAAGTGCACCAGCAGGCCAAACTCCTTGCGCCGCGCCAGCACCTGCGCGCTGAAGCTGGCGGCCACGCCAAACAGGCCAATCGCAATGGCAACCGCCTGCAGCCAGTAGGTCACGGCGAAGCTGCGGTCAAAAATTTTGAGCGACACAGCCCGGATTTCGCGGCTGGAGGCGAATTCGATGAGTTGGCTGGCGCTGCCTGCTTTACCCGCGCTGTCGGCTGTGCCGAAGTTGCCAGGTTTGGCTGCCACGCCTGACGTGCCAGATTGCAGGTCTGCAATGACACGCACCGCCTGCTGCACTTGCGCCGCGTCTGCTGAATCGGCCAGCCACAGAGCCAAGTCATTGACCCTGCGGTCGCCGGTGAGACGCTCAAAGTCCGCAGCGTTGATGGCGACTGTGCCCGCCTGCCGTGCATAGTCCCGCCACACGCCAGCTATATAAAAAGTAGCTGGTTGTGCAGTATTGACGGGGGCTAGAGCACTGAAAAGCCTTGGAAACTGGCTCCCAGGCCGCGCGCCATACAAGTCCACCATCGCTTCGCTCACGTAAATGCCAATTTGCCCCGGTGGCACCGGCAGCGGGTCACCCACCAACGGCAAGGCGCTGGCCGGGTCGTCAAGCTGGCGAGCGATCAGCGCCACGGCGGGTCGGGCGGGGTCCATCAGCAATTGCCGGGTGCGCTGGGTGGCCACGCGTTTGACGCCCGGCGCCTTCGTCACGGCTTGCACAAATTCCGGCGTGAAGAAAGCCGTGTCGCCTGCTGCAGTGGAGCTGGCCGTGCGCACATACAAGTCGGCGGGCAACACCACATCCAGCCACTGGGTGATGGAATCGCGAAAGCTCGCCACCATCACAGTGAGCGCCACGGCCAGGCTGAGCGACGCCACCACGCCGCTCACGGCCACGCTGGCGCTCTCGCGCACACGGCGCGCGCGCTCTACCGCCAACAGGGGCAGCAGCCGCTGTTGCACCCACGGGCTCACGCGGTCCAGCAGCAGCGCAATGAGCCACGGCAGGGCGGTGATGCCACCCACCAGCAAGAGCGCGACCGACACATAGGCCGCAAGGGGGATGTCAAATATGGCTGGGGCCCTTGCCAGAATTGCACCAGCAGCTATTAAAATAATACTGACCCAGTGTTTGCGGTTGCGCACGGCAGATGCGCCCAGGCCTTTGAGCGTTTGCGCAGGCGGCAGCCGTTGCGCCAGCCGCGCCGGCCACCAGCCGCCCACCAGCGCGGCTACCAGCCCCAAGGCCGCATACACCAGCGCGGCCGTGGCGCTCCAGTGCAAGGTGGGTGCCACGCCCGCAAAGTAGCCGCCGCCCAAGTCGCCACCCAGCACGCGCAACGCCAGTGCCGCCAGGCCGGTGCCCAACGCAATGCCCGCCACGCTGCCCACCAGCCCCAGCGCGCCAGACTCCAGCAGCACCAGCCGCAGGCGCTCTTTGCCGGTCAGCCCCAGCACGCCCAGCAGCGCAAACTGCTGCGCGCGCTTGGCCACGCTGAGCGACAGCACCGAGAACACGAGGAAAGCCCCCGTGAACAGGGCCACCAGCGCCAGCACCGTGAGGTTGACGCGGTAGGCGCGCGACAGGTTGCCAATGCGCGCCGCCGCATCCCCTGGTGCGCCTGCCGTCACTGCTGCAGGCCAGCCAGGTGTAGCTTGCAGGCCGGCCAGGAAGGCGTCGCGGTCCGTGCCCGGCTTGAGCTTGACGTCAATGCGTGACAGCAGGCCCTGCTGGCCAAACACGTCTTGCGCTGCGCCAATGTCCATCACTGCCAACGCGGGGCCACTGGCGTTGACGGTTCCTGCCACGGTCACGTTGAGCAGCTGCAGGCCGGACTGGATGCGCAGCAGCGCTTGGGCCCTGGCAGATTCGGCAAGTGCGGCAGATGGGGCAGATGGGGCAGATGGGTTGGTTGCCAAGGCCCGCGCGCTGGCATTCAAAAACGCATTGCCGGGCGCAAACAGCGCAAACCGGTCGGCGCCCGCATCCGGCACGGGCATCAGCGCCGGTGCCACAAACCCGACCGTCAACGCATCAATGCCGACCACGCGCAGCGGCACTCGCTTGCCGTCGGTTGCCACCGCATACGTGCTGATCTCCAGCACAGGCGACACCTGCGCCACCTGCGGATGGGCAGCCACCAGGCTAAATACGGTCTCGTCAAACGTGCCTTGCGCCGCGCGCAACTCCAGATCGGGCTGGCCATTGACCGAGCGCACCGCCTGCGAAAACTCATCCAGCGCCGACGCGTTGATCAAATGCACCGAGAACGCCAGCGCCACCCCCAGCATCACCGCCACCGCCGCCGCCGCATTGCGCCAGGGGTGGTGGCGCAGCTCTTGCCATGAGAAAGTTTTGAGCAGCGGCAGCAGGGTGGGTGTCAACGGCATGGGCACGACGCAGTATATTGAGGCTCCGCCCGCAGCACTTTATTTCCAGCCCATTTCCCCACGCATGCAAACACTCCCTACTTTCGACGACGTCATCGCAGCCGCCCGGCGGCTTGACGGCCACGCGCACCGCACGCCGGTCCTCACCTCCAGCACTGCCAACACCGCTTTGGGTGCCAGGGTTTTCTTCAAGTGCGAAAACTTCCAGCGCATGGGCGCGTTCAAGTTTCGCGGCGCATTCAACGCCATGGCCATGCTGGACGCTGCACAGCGCAAAGCCGGTGTGGTGTGCTTCTCGTCGGGCAACCACGCGCAGGCGGTGGCACTGTCTGGCCAGTTGCTGGGCATCGCCACCACCATCCTGATGCCGCTGGATGCGCCGCCGCTTAAAGTGGCCGCCACTCGGGGCTATGTGGAGGCCAACTGAAATGGCGGTGGCGACGTCATCCTGTACGACCGCTTCAAGGACGACCGCGAGGCCATGATGCATGCCTTGGCGCACGAGCGCGGCCTGACCATGATCCCGCCGTTTGACCACGCCGACGTGATTGCAGGGCAGGGCACAGCGGCCAAAGAACTGATTGACGAGGCGGGCGCGCTGGACTGTCTGTTCGTGTGCCTGGGTGGCGGCGGGCTGCTGGCGGGCTCCGCTTTAGCGGCACGCGCTTTGTCGCCCGATTGCAAAATTTACGGTGTCGAGCCCGAAGCCGGCAACGATGGCCAGCAGTCATTTCGCACCGGTGAACTCACCCGCATCGCCACGCCAAAAACCATTGCCGATGGCGCGCAAACCCAGTCGCTGGGCCAGCTCAACTTTGCGCTCATCCGCCGCGACGTGAGCGACGTGCTGACCGTCACCGACGCGCAACTCGTGGACGCGATGCGCTTCTTTGCCGAGCGCATGAAGATGCTGGTGGAGCCCACCGGCGCGCTGGGTTTTGCAGCGGCTTGGCATGGCGGCTTGCCGCTGCAAGGCAAGCGCGTGGGCGTGATTGTGAGCGGCGGGAATGTGGATTTGAGGCGGTTTGCGGAGTTGATGGGGGCCGCATCGTGAAAGCTGATTGACCTCCCGGCATTGGCAAAGTCGCCTGAACTATAATAAAAATAGCTAACTTTGCATACTGGACAAGGGCTACAGGCTGTTTTAGCAGTCGCTTGATGGCATGTCGGCTTTGTCTGCCTCTAGTTGCTGCGCCAGCAAAGCATCGCTTCTGGCCTTGATGTCTTTGGAGTAGGGCGAGGTGGCGCATGCGGCAAGCAGGATGGCTGTGCACAGCGTCAGGCAAAGGCGATGCAGACGGTTCGTGGCTTGGGGTCGTGTCTGTTGATGATCCAGCGGGAGGTCGCTTTGAAGGCAAATGCTGCTGGAAGAGTGTTGCAGATTTCACGCTTCCAGCAAAGCCGTGCGGCATATCCCGAAAAACTGAGACTTATTGCGCACTTTGGCACGGCTCGCCATATTGACCAATTTTCACCGGCAGTTACATTGACATACATGTCGGTGTCAAGGCGATCACCCTTGGCGAGCAAAGCACCAGTGTTAAGTATCGTGATGCTACCGGCGCCATATTCTTCCCTACAATTGCAGCCATCACCGGGGGTGTCGGCTGCGCTGCCAAAAAGCGGGCCGACTGAGAGATACCCCACTCACCTGATCTGGATCATGCCAGCGTAGGAAGCGTGATGGCCGGGTCCGCTTCCGTCTGTTCATGTGCCCTTCGGCTGGCGCATTGGAAGAGCGGACAGCATGAAACTTCAACAATCTATATTCAACTTGGCGCGCAGAACCACGTTTCAGGCGCTGGTTGCCACGTTGCTGGCCATGGCGCTCGGCGGCAACGCAGTGGCCAGCGAGTTGCGCGTGCTGGTGCACAGCTCGTTCTCTCTGCCCAAGCCGCTGCTGGCGCAGTTTGAACAGGACGCGGGCGTCAAGCTGGCGATCATCAAGGCGGGCGACGCCGGCGAAATGCTCAACAAGCTGATCCTCACACGGGCGCAGCCAATTGCCGATGTGGCCTTTGGGTTGGACAATGCGTTGATTGGCAAGGCGGCTCTGGCGAATGTGCTGGACACTTACGCGGGCCCTGCGGCGTCGCGTGCCTCCGTGCCGTTGCATACGGTTGCCCGGACCTTGTCCCAGCCAGCTTCTGCGTCAACTTCTCAGACGGCTTTACCCGCAGGTTCTGCCCAGCCCATCCTGGTGCTCCCGGTGGACTACGGCTTCGTCACCATCAACTACGACCGCGCGTGGTTCAGCAAACACAATCTTGCACTTCCCAAAACGCTTGAAGAGCTGGCGCTGCCGACCTACCGCAATTTGCTGGCCGTGCAAAACCCGGCCACCTCAAGCCCCGGCTACGCCTTCATGCTGGCCACCATCGCGGGCTTGGGCCAAGAGCCTGCTTTCGGCTGGTGGGCCCGCATGCGCGCGAACGGCGTGAAGGTGACCAAGGGCTGGAGTGAGACCTACTACACGGAGTTCACGCGCAATGGCGGCACGCGCCCGCTGGTGGTCAGCTACGCCAGCAGCCCGGCAGCCGAGGTGTTCTACAGCAAGGAGACAATCACGGAGCCGCCGACGGGCAGCCTGGCGCTCACGGGCGGTGTGTTTCGCCAGGTGGAGGGCGTTGCGCTGGTGAAGGGCGGCGCGCAACGCGAGGCGGCGCAAAAATTCATCGAGTTCATGCGCTCCCCTGCCGTGCAACAGGCGTTGCAGACTGAGATGTGGATGTTCCCGGCAGAGCCTGGCGCTGCGCGCGTCGACGCCATGCGGCACGCCGTGGAACCAAGGGCTTTTGACAACCCAACGCCAGAAGTGATTGCCGAAAAAGGCACGGGCTGGGTCAGCCGCTGGACGCGGGTGGTGCTGAAGTAATCTCGTGATGAACGCCTCATCCACGCGGATGCGTTGTTTCGTGCTGGGCCTCCCACGCGGCCTCCCACTGGGCCTGCTGCTCGGCCTGCTACCCGCCGCATTCCTGGCCGTGCTTGTCGTTGCTCCTCTGGCGCGCCTGCTGCTGGAAGGTTGGGCCAGTGCGTCGGCAGGCATGCTCACGTCGATGTGGCTTGACGACTACCTGCGCTGGCGGGTGGTCTGGTCGGTCACGCAGGCGGCGTTGACTTGCGCGCTTGCGCTGGTGATCGGGCTGCCCATCGCCTGGGTGCTGGCGCGCTATCAATTTATTGGCCGCGCCCTCGTGCTGCGTTTGCTGATGCTGCCGTTTGTGGTGCCCACGCTGGTGGCGGGGCTCGGCGTGTTGGCGCTGTGGGGGCCGCGCGGCGTGGTGAGTGAAACCCTCAGTGGCTGGCTGGGGTTCAATGTTGGTGTTGCCCTGCAAGACACGCCTTGGCTGCTGCTGTATGGCAATCTTTTCTTCAACCTGTGCGTGGTGGTGCGCGCCGGTGTGGACGCGCTGGCACAGGTCAGCGCCTCACGCGTGGCAGCGGCGCGCACGCTGGGGGCTACGCCATGGCGGGCGTTCTGCCGCGTGGAGTGGCCGGCGGTGCTGCCGTGGCTGGCGTCGGCGCTGTGCCTGGTTTTTCTGTATTGCTTTGCCGGTTTTGGGCTGGCGCTGCTGCTGGGCGGGCAGCGCTTTGCGACTGTTGAGGTGGAAATCTACACGCTGGTCGCGCACGAGCTCAAGCTGGCCGAGGCAGGCGTGCTGGCGCTGGGCATGGGGGTGTTGACCGGCGGCGTGGCGCTGGGGTATGGCTTGATTGAGAAGCGGCTGTCCACACCCGCTCGCGCGGATGCCATTCCTCTGCAGCGCCCGGTGCGCGCTGCGCAAAGGGTCTTTTTGGCTTTGGCACTTGCCGTGTTGTTTGTGGTGTGCGCCGCGCCGTTGCTGGCGATTGTCTGGCGCGCTGTATTTGCCGGGCCTGCTGCGTGGGCCGTTCTGATTGATGACGAGGTGTGGCATGCGTTAGGGAACACTGTGCGGTTTTCGCTGGCCGCGCTGCTGCTGGCCACTGCCCTGGGCCTGGCCCACGCGTTTGCCGCCCGCCGCTCGGTCTGGCTGCGCACGGCGGCGTTTTTGCCGTTCGTGGTGTCGCCCATCACCGTGGCGTTTGGCTTGCTGCTGCTGTACCCGTCCTGGACGGCGAGCCTGCCACTGCTGATTGCCGCCTACGCGCTGCTGGCATATCCGTTTGTGGCCAAGTCGGTCGCCTCGGCACTGGACAGCCTGCCGGTGCAGGTGTTGCAGGCGGCGCAGACATTGGGCGCAACGCCAGGGCGCATGTTCTGGCGCGTCACATTGCCAATGATCGCGCCCGCGCTGCGCCGGGGCATGGCGTTTGCGGCGGCCACGGTGCTGGGGGAGTTTGCCGTCACACTGTTTTTATCGCGCCCCGAGTGGGCTACGCTCACCACGCTGATTTACCAGCGGCTGGGTCGCCCCGGTGCCGCCAATCTGGACGCGGCGATGGTATTGGCCTGCCTGCTGATGGCGCTGGCGCTGCTGGCGTTCATGCTGATCGAAGCATCACCCTCCAAGGAGTCACCGCTTGCTTGAGCTCAAAGCCATCCAAAAAACATTCGACGATGCGGTGGGTGGCCACTGGCTGCTGGCCGATGGTTTGAATCTGCAAGTCGCCGCAGGTGAAACGGTGGCCGTGCTCGGGCCTTCGGGCACCGGCAAAAGCACGCTTCTCAAAATGATCGCCGGGCTGGAGCCGCTGGATGGCGGCAGCGTCGGGTTTGACGGCGTTGACATCACGCGCATGCCGCCCGAGCGGCGCAGCTTTGCGCTGATGTTTCAGGACTTTGCGCTGTTCCCCCACCTCAACGTGCAGGACAACGTGGCCTTTGGTCTGGTGGAGCAGCGCCTGCCGCGCGCGGCAGCACGGCAGCAGGCGCAAGAGATGCTGGCCCGCTTTGGCTTGGGCCAACATGCCACGCACAAAGTCACAACGCTTTCGGGTGGCGAGCAGCAGCGCGTGGCCCTGGCACGCGCCCTCATCACTGCGCCGCGCCTGCTGTTGCTCGACGAGCCGTTTTCCGCGCTGGATGCCGAGTTGCGCAGCAGCCTGCGAGACGACTTCCACCAGCGCATTGCGGAGGCCGGTATTGCCACCGTGCTGGTCACGCACGATGAAGCCGAGGCGCGCGCGATGGCGCAGCGCGGGTTCCGGCTGGTGGCGGGGCGGCTGCAGGTACTGTGGTGAACGCGGTTGCACCGAGGCTCAACCAGGCCGGTTAAATTACAATACTGCCCATATCTATCAATATGGGTCGTATGTATGAAAACTACGGTGGAAATATCTGATGTGTTGTTTGAGCGGGCCAGGCGGGTCGCCAAGCAGCGCGGCACAACGCTGCGCGCCTTGATTGAATCAGGGTTGACGATGGTTTTGTCGGCGACCCGGCCTAAGGCCGTGAAGCCGATGCGCGCCGGTAGTTTTGGTGGCGCGGTGAAATTCCCGGCTGACTACAAGTTGCCCAAACCAGCCGGGCGGGATTTCGGCATCGTGGCTGGTCAGCTCGTCAAGCGTGAGCAATGAGCGCGACATTGACCGTTGCGGTTGATTGACCCCAATGATTGCAATTGACACCAACATCCTTGTCTACGCCCATCGCGAGGATTTTCCGCAGCATGTGCGTGCCAAGGCAGCGTTGAATGAGCTGCACGAGCGTCAGCTTGCCTGGGCAATCCCAGTGGTGTGCATCCACGAATTTCTGTCATCCGTGACGGGTTTTCGCAAGCCCTACACGCCGACCCCCATAGCTGCGGCCTTTGGACAGTTGCGTGCATGGCTGGAATCTCCATCGCTCTGCGTTTTGCATCCTACAGAGCATCACATTGACGTACTGGAACAGCTTGTGACGCAAGGGCAAGCGCGCGGCGGCCAAATCCATGATGCACGCGTCGCCGCTATTTGCCTCGAGCATGGTGTGCGCCAGCTATGGACGGCTGACAGGGATTTCTCCCGCTTTGAGAGCCTGCCTACGCACAATCCGCTGCAAGCATGAAGCTGCTAGTGCCTGGGTACTAGTTACCGCCCGCTCAATCCCATCCCCCGGCTAATCACCTCTTTCATGATCTCGCTGGTGCCGCCATACAGTCGCGAGACGCGGGCATCGGCATAGGCGCGCGCAATCGGGTATTCCCACATGTAGCCGTAGCCGCCGTAAAGCTGCACACATTCGTCCATAACCTTGCACTGCAACTCGGTGGTCATGAGCTTGGCCATGGACGCGGTGTCGGTATCCAGCGCGTCCGCCAGCAGCAGTTCCATGCACTTGTCCACAAACACCCGCGCGGCCTGCACTTGCGCTTGCAGGCCGGCCAGCACGTAGCGGGTGTTCTGGTAGTTGCCGACAGGCTGGCCAAACACCTTGCGCTCTTTTACGTAGGCGACTGTCCAGTCAATCGCGGCCTGTGATTTGGCGGTGGCGCCCAGCGCGATTTGAATGCGCTCCCACGGCAGTTGCTCCATCAGGCAGATGAAACCCTTGTTCTCCATCGCCGGGCCGCCCAGCAGATTGTCCACCGGCACTTTCACGTCATTGAAAAACAGCTCGGACGTGTCTTGCGCCTTCATGCCCACTTTCTTCAGGCGCTTGCCTTTCTCAAAGCCCGGCATGCCGCGTTCCACCAGCAGCAGGCTGGTGCCCTTGGCGCCCAGCTCGGGCCGCGTCTTGGCCACCACAATCACCAGGTCGGCATGCCAGCCGTTGGTGATGAAGGTCTTGGAGCCATTGAGCCGGTAGTGGTCGCCTTCCAGCACAGCAGTGGCCTTGATGCCCTGCAGGTCAGACCCTGCTGAGGGCTCGGTCATGGCAATCGCACCAATCAGTTCGCCACGCGCCAGCGCGGGCAGGTACTGCTGCTTTTGCGCGGGGGTGCCGTAGCGAAGAATGTAGGGAGCGACAATTTCGCTGTGCAGCGAGAAGCCCACGCCGCTGTAGCCGCCCTTCGCCAGCTCTTCAAGCTGCACCACGGTGTACAGCTTGTCTGCTCCGCTGCCGCCATATTCTTCAGGCATGCCCATACACAGGAAGCCATTTGCGCCAGCTTTTTGCCACACCGTGCGGTCCACATAGCCCTGGTCTTCCCAGTCGGCGTGAAAGGGCGCGACTTCCTTGTCAAGAAAGCGGCGGAAACTGTCGCGGAACGACTCGTGGTCTGCTGAGAAAAGCGTGCGTTTGATCATGGGTTTATTCGTGTCTGGTGAGTCTCTTCAAATCAGCTTGCTGGCGTGGCCCACCCAGTAGCGGTCGCGCAGCAGCCGCTTGTAGAGTTTGCCGGTAGGGTGGCGCGGCAGCTCGGCTTCAAAGTCAATTGACCTGGGGCATTTGAGGTGCGACAGGTGCGTGCGGCAAAACGCGATCAGCTCGGCCTCCAGCGCGGCGCCAGCATCCTGCATGTCGCGCGGCTGCACTACGGTCTTCACCTCCTCGCCCAGCTCTTCGTTGGGCACGCCAAACACCGCCACGTCCATCACCTTGGGATGCGTGACCAGCAGGTTCTCTGCCTCCTGCGGGTAGATGTTGACGCCGCCCGAGATGATCATGTGCGCCTTGCGGTCGGTCAGGTACAAAAAGCCCTCGGCATCCACATAGCCAATGTCGCCCAGCGTGGTCCAGCCTCTGGCGTTGCGCGATCCGGCGGTTTTCTCGGGATCGTTGTGGTACTCAAACACCTTGCCATCGGCGAAGTGGATCGTTCCTTCCTTGCCGGTGGGCACCTCTTCGCCCTGGCCTTGATCAAGGTCACTGCATATTTTGAGCTTGCCCACCACCGCCTTGCCAACGGTTCCCTGGTGCGTGAGCCAGTCGGCCGAGTGCACCAGCGTCATGCCGTTGCCTTCGGTGCCGGCGTAGTACTCCCAGATGACGGGCCCCCACCAGGCAATCATCTGCGCCTTGATGGGGATCGGGCAGGGCGCTGCCGCGTGGATGGCAAATTTAAGCGACGACACATCGTGCACCGCCCGCTCAGCCGGTTGCAGCTTGAGCATGCGCACAAACATCGTGGGCACCAGTTGCGTGTGGGTGATGCGGTGTTTGGCCACCAGGCGCAAAAACTCCTGGGGGTCAAAATGCGGCATCACCACGCACGTGGCACCCAGGCGCATGGCCACCATGTTGAAGCGCAGCGGCGCGGCGTGGTACAGCGGCGCAGGCGACAGATAAATGGTTTGCGCATTGATGCCGTAAATGTTTTTGCAGACCTCAATGAGTGAATTGCTGGCGTCAATCAGCGGTGACTCGGGCGGCGCAAAAACGCCTTTGGGTCGGCCGGTGGTGCCTGATGAAAACAGCATGTCGCCGCCCGCCGTCTCATCGGCAATGCGCAGGGCCGGGTAGGTTGCCAGCGTGGACTCGTAAGGCTGGTAACCTGGGATGCAGCCGTCCAGCATCAGGCGTGTGCCTGCGCCGGGTGTTGTTGAAGCCAGCGCCCCGGCCAACTCCGCCAGCGCATGCGAGATGACGAGCATCTTCGCGCCGCAATCCTGCACGATGTACGCCGCTTCACCCGCCGTCAACCGCGTGCTGACGGCGGTGTAAATAATGCCGGCCCGTTGCGCGCCCCAGCACAGCTCAAAAAAACGTGGGTGGTTTTCCAGAATGATGGCCATGTGGTCACCGGCCTTCAGTCCGTGCGCACGCAGCATCTGCGCCACCTGGTTGGAGCGGTCATCGAGTTGGCGGTAGGTGACGGCCTCACCCGTGTCGGCCATGATGTAGGCGGGCTTGTCTGGCGTTGTCTGCGCGTGATGGAAGGGATGCATGGGGTTCCTGATTTTTTGTCTCTTCGAGCGCAATTATGGGTTGCCCGCGGCCCCGGTGTTGACCAGTCTGTGACACCCGTCGCACGCGTTTCAAGTACAGAATTCAGGCAACAATGCATCTGGGCATTTCCTATTTACAGTCAAATCAACGCATAACCAAAGAAGGATATCTCCATGACAGACGCTCTCATCATCGACGCAGTCCGCACGCCACGCGGCATCGGCAAGTTCGGCAAGGGGGCGCTGGCGGACATGCACCCGCAGCATCTGGGTGCCGCCGTGCTCAAGGCTCTGAAAGAGCGCAACGGCATCAATACGGCAGAGGTGGATGACATTATCTGGGGCACCAGCTCGCAGCGCGGCGCGCAAGCCTGTGACCTGGGCCGCATGTCGGCGCTGGACGCGGGCTACGACCTACGCTCCAGCGGCGTCACGCTGGACCGCTTTTGTGGCTCGGGCATCACTGTCGTCAACCTGGCTGCCGCCAGCATCATGTCGGGCATGGAAGATCTGATGGTGGCGGGCGGCACCGAGATGATGTCCATGCCCGGCCGGCGCGGCGCCGACGAAGGCCCGCTGATGATGGATGCGGGCAACATGCGCCTGCGCGCCAATGTGCCGCAATCGCATCAGGGCGTGTGCGCGGATGCCATTGCCACGCTGGAAGGCATCAGCCGTGCCGACCTGGACGCGGGCGCGCTGCAAAGCCAGCGCCGGGCCGACCAGGCTATTAGAAATGGTTACTTCAAAAAGAGTCTGATTCCTGTCTTCAAGGCCGATGGCAGCCTGGCGCTGGACCATGAAGAATTCCCCCGCCCGCAAACCACGGCCGATGGCCTGGCCAGCCTGAAACCTGCTTTCACCGGTGTGGCCGATGTGCCGCTGGACGCAGCAGGCAACACCTACCGCAGCCTCATCTTGCAAGAGCACCCGGGGCTTGACATCAAGTTTGTGCACCATGCGGGCAATTCGTCAGGCGTGGTGGATGGCTCGGCGGCGCTGCTGCTGGCGTCGCCCCGCTATGCTGCAAAGCATGGGTTGAAGCCGCGCGCCCGCATCGTCGCATTTGCCAACATGGGTGACTCGCCCACGCTGATGCTCAACGCCCCCGTGCCCGCCACGCGCAAGGTGCTGGCAAAAGCAGGGCTGACGGTGGACGATATTGACCTGTTCGAAATCAACGAAGCCTTTGCCGTGGTCATGGAAAAGTACATCCGCGACCTCAAGCTGGACCGTAACAAGGTCAACGTGAACGGCGGCGCCATGGCGCTGGGCCACCCGATCGGTGCCACCGGCTCGATGCTGATTGGCACACTGCTGGACGAGCTGGAGCGGCGCGATCTGAAGCGCGGCCTGGTGACGATGTGCGCGGCGGGCGGCATGGCGCCTGCCATCATCATTGAGCGCGTTTAAGACTCACATTCTTGTAGACCCGTAGAACCGTTGGACAGCACAAGCTACGGACATGCAGTAGCTATTTCCGCATCGTGATAATTGGAATCTGACCCCAATTAATTTTTTAATGGAGACTAGAAATGAAACTGCAAAACATGTCCGCCCTCGTAACTGGCGGTGCTTCGGGCCTGGGCTTGGCCTGCGCGCGCCGCCTGGTGGAAAAGGGTGTCAGCGTAGTGGTGGTTGACCTGAACCGCGAAGCCGGTGCTGCAGTGGCTGCGGAGCTGGGAGTGACGTATGTACACGCCGATGTCTGCAACACCGAGCAGATCAACGCGGCACTGGACGCGGCGCAAGCGTTGGGCCCCTTGCGTGCACTGGTGCACTGCGCAGGCATTGGCGGGCCGGTGCGGCTGGTTGAAAAGGATGGCCAGCCGGGTTCGCTGGAAAAGTATGAAAACATCATCCGCGTCAACCTGGTCGGCAGTTTCAACTGCCTGCGCCTGGCGGCCGCGCGAATGGCCAAAAACGAAGTGGTTGACAGCGAGCGCGGCGCGTGCATCATGACGGCGTCTGTGGCCGCGTATGAAGGCCAGATTGGCCAGATTCCCTACTCGGCCTCCAAGGCCGGTGTGGTCGGCATGACGGTGGTGGCCGCGCGCGACCTGGCCACCAAATTCATCCGCGTCTGCACCATCGCGCCGGGCCTGTTTGACACGCCCTTGCTGGCGCGCCTGCCTGAGCCGATTCGGGCGTCGCTGGGTGCCTCCGTGCCGCACCCCGCGCGCCTGGGTGCGCCCGATGAGTTTGCGCAACTGGCGATGCACATCCTCGAAAATTCGATGCTCAATGGCGAGACGATCCGCCTGGATGGGGCGATCCGCATGGCACCGCGCTAGTGGGAGTCTTGGTGACGCGTCCTTGCCACTGACGCGCCTGCGTGCTAATTGCTACATATGTAGTAGCTGACTATGCATGCAGGGCAAGGGCTACGACCGTATTTTATCAGAAATTTCGGTAGGCTGATGGCTTCGGCGGTGTTGAACGCCTGGTATCTTTTTCATACGAATCATGCTGGCACCGCTGGCCCGCTCACCGTTGCCCGAAATGCAGGTTGTCACGCTATACCCGGAACGCCACTTCCATCCTCACGTCGTCGCGCTGGCCGCGGGTGACTGTTTTATTTTTGGTCAAGACCGTGCAGAGGACTGGGGCCTGCCCTTGAGCACGCCCGAACCAGATCCCCGGTACACAATGAGGCCATCCTCAGCCCGGCCGAATCATGATCACACCGTTAAACCCTGTTGATGCTGGCACCTGGCCCTCATCGCCTCAGGATGCGCTGCGCCGGGTCTTGCCTGGCGCGGCATGGCCGCTGCACAGCGTCGCTGCCACGCGCCGTCTTGAGCATGCCGCCATGGCCGGTTTGCCGCCCCACAGCTTGATGCAGCGCGCAGGCCTGTCGGTGGCCCGGCTGGCGCTGGCCGTGGCTCCGCACGCCCGCACCATCTGGGTCGCCTGCGGCCCCGGCAACAATGGCGGCGACGGCATGGAAGCCGCCATTCACCTGCAGCGCTGGGGCAAACAGGTGGTGGTGACGTGGCTCGGTGCGGCGGGCACAGCGCCTGCCGACGCGGCCCAATCGCACAGACTAGCGCTGCAAGCCGGTGTGCAGTTTGCCGACGCGCCGCCTGCGCAATTTGAGCTGTGCATTGACGCCCTGCTGGGCATTGGCGCGTCGTCTTGCGCACGGGTGCCTGAAGGCCGCATGGCGCAGTGGATGGCCGCGATCAACGCGGGCACGGCTCCCGTGTTGGCGGTGGATGTTCCTACCGGCCTGAACGCTGACACCGGGCACGCCGGCATGCTGTGCGTCAAGGCGAAATTCACGCTGAGCCTGCTGACGTTGAAGCCGGGCCTGTTCACCGGCCATGGGCGAGATGCGTGTGGCCAGGTCTGGCTGGATGACCTGGGCGATTTGAACGACGTGGATGCAGTGAATGCGCCAGATGCGCCCATCGCGTCCGATGGGTCTATCGCACCCGATGGGTCCATCGCGTCCAATGGGTCCATCGCACCGATACCTGGCGCGGACCTCGAGTCCCCAACCGCATGGCTGGCCGGCGCACCTGCCAGCCAGCCCCGCGCCCACGCCTCGCACAAAGGCAGCTATGGCGACGTGGCGGTGATTGGCGGCGCGCCGGGAATGACGGGTGCGGCGCTGCTGGCCGCGTCGGCCGCGCTGCAGTCTGGCGCAGGGCGCGTGTTTGTTGCCCTGCTGGACGGCGGCGCGATGGCGGTAGACCCGCAGCGGCCCGAGCTGATGTTCCGAAGCTGGGATGCGCTGGATTTCAAGGCCATGACCGTCGTGTGCGGCTGTGGCGGCGGTGATGCGGTGCGCCACCCTCTTTCCAGAGTTTTATCGAGTGCAGCCCTTGTGGTGATTGACGCAGACGCTCTTAACGCCATAGCGAACGACACCCAGCTCGCAACCCTGCTTCGGGCCCGCGCAGCGCGGCAGGCGCACACGGTGCTGACGCCCCATCCGCTGGAAGCGGCGCGCCTCCTGGGCACCACGGCTGCGCTGGTGCAACAAGACCGGCTGGCTGCCGCGCGGCAGTTGAGCGAACGCTTTTTGTGCACCGTGGTGCTCAAGGGCTCGGGTACCGTGATCGCCACGCCCAACCAGACGACGGTGATCAACCCCACTGGCAACGCAGCGCTGGCCACGGCAGGCACCGGCGATGTGCTGGCGGGCATGATCGGCGCACGCCTTGCCAACGTACAGCGCAGCGGGGGGTCGTCGCATCGAAGCGCTTGCGACGCGGTCTATCTTCACGGCGAAGCGGCTGACCACTGGCCCGCGCACCGGGCATTGACGGCGGGTGGGTTGGCGAACGGTCTGGCGAACGGTCCGGCCAATGGTGTGGCCATTGGTGTGGCTAATAGTCGGGCGACCCGATAATTGCCTGTTAGGCGTGATTCTGCCCCGAGTTGGAGGTAAAAAGTGCTTCTGGCCCTTGTGGGTCATGCATATTCAGCTACTATATACGTAGCACTATGCAAAATCTCAAGGCAGCGTGCCATCCGCCACGCGCTGGTAGCGCACTTGGCGCTTGCGGATGTTGTCGCTGCCGATGAACACGTTGCGGGACTCAAACCGGATCTCAAACGCCGCATACGGAAACGTGGGTGCCGACGGCTGGCGGCCATCAATCAAGGTGTAGCGGCGCTTCAGGTTGGTGCCGTCAAATAGCCAGTCGCCCGAGTGGGCATGTTGCGCCAGCACCGCATGGCTTTGCGCGTCGTTGGTGGATTTGGTGGCGATGGAGGTTTCTGCAAAGTGCCCACCGGGTTGCAGCACCAGCACGCGGCGCACGTGCGCGCCGTCTTCTTCATCGTCACGCAGCCAGCTGCCCACCAGGCGCTGCTGGACATCGTCAATGTCCTGCGCGCTGTCGCACCCGGCCACAGCAGCCATCGCCAGCAAAAGCAAAAAAGATGACAAATGCATGAAGTGGCGCGATACTGTTTTCGCAGTTGATGTGGGGCCGACATCACCAGTTTCTCACCAATTTCACGAAGGAGCGGCAAACATGGCACGAATCCATTTTTCACGCGGGTGCAGGGGCATGGTTGCAAAGCGCATCCAGACCGACCTGCAACGCCAGAATTTTGTTGTTGGCGACCCGCTTAAATTTGCCGATGGCGATTTCGGCGGCAAAACCTTCACTGCGCTGCAAAACCTGCAAACTGCGCGCGGCTTGCCCGCCAGTGGCGCGGTGGAACTGACCACCTGGCAGCAGCTCACACCCGACCCGCTGCCCAGCCTGTTTGAGCGCTGCCTGCAAGTCACTGCCGCGTTTGAGGGCCACGGCTTTGGTCTGGCCAAAGGCAATTTTGATGGGGCGGGCATCACGTGGGGGGTGATTGGCTTCACGCTGTCAAACCGCGAAGTCCAGGCCATTTTGAGCACAGCAGAGCAGCAGGTGCCCGGCACGCTGGCCGCCCGCCCTCAATACCGCAACGACGTTCTTAGCCGCAAACGCACCGCCGCCAGCGGGCAAGGCACCGTGCACGGCGCGCCATACACGCTGGCGTCGTGGGGGCTGGGCGAGGACATGGCAGCATGACCAAACAAGCAAAACCCGAATTGACGCAGGGCATGAGAATTGCAGGCGCAGTCGGAGGCTTGATTGTGGGCGCGCTGGCGGGGGCCGTGGCACTGGCAGTGGCAGGCATGGCGGGCGAGATGCTCCATTTCGCCGCAAAAATCCCCAGCGCGCTGGCGGGCGGCTTGTGGGGCGCGGGCATCGGGCTTGGGCTGGGGCTTTGTTTCCCGGAGAAAGCTGCGGTTGCCGTGGGTGAATTGATCTCCGCCCTGTAGGGCGGCGCAAACCTATCGGCACCGGTTCGGGGCGCGCCACGGCGTGCAGCCAAATCAGGCCTGCCACACCCCGTACCCCGCCGCGCGCAGCGCAATGCCCAGCTCCACCTCCATGTCGCGCGCGCCCTCATACGGCATGGGGTTGTAGGCGGCATATAGCCTGGGCAGCAGGCGCAGGCCGAACTTGCGCGCAAACACGTTGGACTGGATGCCCGCCTTGTGTTTGTCAAAGCGCACGTCGGGGTCCAGCCCCGTCATGCCCACATAGACAAACGGCTTGCCCAACTGGTAGCCGGGATTGGCCCGGCGGAACCGCGCCACGTTCCACACTTCGTCTGACAGTTCAATGACGTAGACGTGGTAGTGGTGCTTCACGCCGATTGTCGATTACTACGATTTTAGTAGCTGTACGTGCACATCGGACAAGAGCTACAGCCGTATTTTAAGGTCGAAATCAGCCGCGACCGACAAACGGCATGTTGGTGGCCATCACCGTGTGAAACAGCACGTTGGCCGACAGCGGCAGGTTGGCCATGTACAGCACCGACTGGCCGACGATATTGACATCCATCAGCGGCTCGATGGCGATCTCGCCATTGGCCTGCATCACCCCGGTGGCCATGCGCTGCGCCATTTCGGTGGCGGCATTGCCGATGTCGATTTGCCCCACGGCAATGTCGTACTTGCGGCCATCCAGCGCCGCCGTTTTGGTGAGGCCCTTCACGGCGTGCTTGGTGGACGTGTAGGGGCTGGAATTGGGGCGCGGCGTTGTGGCCGAGATGGAGCCGTTGTTGATGATGCGCCCGCCGCGTGGCGTTTGCGCCTTCATCACCCGAAACGCCTGCTGGATGCATAAAAACACGCCGGTGAGGTTGATGTCCACCACGTTTTTCCACTGCGCCAATGTGAGGTCTTCCAGCGGGATGGCGGGCGCGCTGACCCCGGCATTGTTGAACAGCACATCAACGCGTCCAAATTGGGCGACTGCGGCGTCGAACAAGGCCTTCACCGAATCGGGATTTGCCACATCGGTAGGCACGGCCAGCGCGCGGTCTGCCGCCCCGCTTTGCGCAATCACCTCGGCCAGCGGCTCGGGGCGACGGCCGGCGAGCACAACGCGGTAGCCGTCAGCCAGCAGCGCCAGCGCGGCCGCCTTGCCAACCCCGGTGCCCGCACCGGTGACGATTGCAATCTTGGAATGGGAGGTCATGTTGAACAGCCTTTATTGAGTGAGGGTTGGAAGAAATGAAGTTTGACAGGCATTTGCAGTGCCAAACCGTCACGAACGCCGGCGTGATTTTCCGCCGCGCTCCTTGTCCTTGTTTTTGCCCTTCGCGGGCACCTTCAGCGGCAGACCAGGCACCCTGGGCGCACGAGCCAGCGGCTCGGAGATTTTGCGCGGCGCGCGCTTGTTGGACGCCTTGAATGCAGGCCCGCCAAACGAAGCGCTGTCGTTCGATCCGCTGTCATTCGCCATGCGGGCCGACCCATCGCGCGCGCCGCCCTCGCGTCCCGCGTTGTCCCTTCCGGCCTTGTCTCGTCCCGTAAGGTCCCGTGCAAGGCCTTTGTCCTTCAGCGCGCCCTTCAGCAGATCTTCGCCCTCGCGCACCAGCCGGAAATCGATGCGCCGGCCATCCAGATCCACCCGGCTCACCTGCACGCGCACGCGTGTGCCGATGGCGTAGCGGATGCCGGTGCGCTCGCCTCGCAGCTCCTGGCGCGCCTCATCAAAGCGGAAATACTCACCGCCGAGCTCGGTGATGTGCACCAGGCCTTCAACATACATCGCGTCCAGGGTGACGAAGATGCCAAAGCTGGTGGCTGATGTGACCACGCCGCCGTATTCTTCGCCCAGGTGCTCGCGCATGTATTTGCATTTGAGCCAGGCCTCTACGTCGCGGCTGGCTTCATCGGCACGCCGCTCATTCGCGCTGCAGTGCAGGCCAGCAGCCTGCCAGGCTTGTACATCAAGGCTGATTTTTTTGGGTTTTTGCCCCGGCTCTGCCACCCGGGCTGCCAGGCCTTTCTCCAACCTGCGTGACAGCTTGGCGTGCGCCTCGCCAGGGGTGGGCAGCACCGGAAGTTGGTACTTCTCTTTGGCCAGAATCGCCTTGATGACGCGGTGCACCAGCAAGTCAGGGTAGCGCCGGATTGGGCTGGTGAAATGGGTGTAGGCGTCAAACGCCAGTCCGAAGTGGCCCGCGTTGACAGGCGTGTAAATGGCCTGCGACATCGAGCGCAGCAGCATGGAGTGGATTTGCTGAGAGTCGGGCCGGTCTTTGGTGGCGTTGGCAATCGCCTGAAATTCACCCGGTGACGGGTTGTCGCTGATGCTCAAACCGACGCCCGTGGCCTTGAGGTAGCCGCGCAGAATCTCCTGCTTCTCGGGCGTGGGGCCTTCGTGCACGCGGTACAGGCCGGGGTGCTTGCTTTGCAGAATGAAGTCGGCGCTGCACACGTTGGCAGCCAGCATGGCTTCTTCAATCAGCTTGTGCGCGTCATTGCGGGTGCGTGGAATGATTTTCTCGATCCGGCCGTTTTCATCACAGATGATTTGTGTTTCGACCGTTTCAAAATCGACCGCGCCGCGCTTGTTGCGTGAGGTCAAGAGCGCGCGGTACACGTCGTGCAGATTGAGCAAATCGGGCACGCGGTCTTTGCGCTTGGCGGCTTCTGTACCCTTGGTGTTGGCCAAAATGGCCGCTACTTCGGTGTAAGTGAAGCGCGCGTGGCTCCACATCACGGCCGGGTAAAACTGGTAGGCCGAAACCTCACCGTCAGACGTGACGAACATGTCGCACACCATGCACAGGCGCTCCACTTCGGGGTTCAGCGAGCACAGGCCGTTGGACAACTTCTCGGGCAGCATGGGAATGACGCGGCGTGGAAAGTAAACGCTGGTGGCGCGGTCATACGCATCGACATCAATCGCACTGCCGGTGTCCACATAGTGGCTCACGTCCGCAATGGCGACCAGCAGCCGCCAGCCGGTCACGGCAGATTTGCCTCTGCCCTGCGTTGCGGGCTCTGCATACACAGCGTCGTCAAAATCGCGTGCGTCTTCGCCGTCAATGGTGACCAGCGGAATATCGGTCAAATCGACGCGGTGTTTCTTGTCCGCGGGAAGGACCTTGTCAGGCAACGTGCGGGCCAGCGCAATGCAGGCATCGGAAAACTCGTGCGGCACGCTGTATTTGCGCACGGCAATCTCGATCTCCATGCCAGGGTCGTCAATCTCGCCCAGCACTTCCTTGACGCGGCCCACGGGCTGGCCAAAGAGCGCGGGCGGCTCGACCAGCTCGACAACCACCACCTGGCCCGGCTTGGCAGCACCGGTGGCACCTTTGGGGATCAGCACGTCCTGGCCGTAGCGCTTGTCTTCGGACGCCACCAGCCAGACGCCGCTTTCCTGCAGCAGCCGGCCAATGATGGGCTGCGGCGGGCGCTCCATGATCTCGACCACACGGCCTTCGGGGCGCCCCTTGCGGTCACTGCGGACAATGCGCGCCTTGACGCGGTCTTTGTGCAGCACGGCGCGCATCTCGTTGGGCGGCAAATAAATGTCCGGCCCACCGTCATCACGCGACACAAAACCATGGCCATCGCGATGGCCGTTGATGGTTCCTTCAACTTCATCCAGCAAGCCGCTGGTTTGGCTATTATTTTTGATACAATACTTTCTTTCCTGAGATGCCCAGGTGGCGGAATTGGTAGACGCACTAGTTTCAGGTACTAGCGAGTAACTTCGTGGGGGTTCGAGTCCCTTCCTGGGCACCAAATCACCCTCTCAAATCCAATTTTCGGGCGCATTGCGGCGTTGCAAATGCTCGCAGTACTCAAGTACTGCTGTGCTTTGCGCCTTGCACTGCATCCCGAGAATTGAATTTTAGAGGGCGATTTGATATTAATGAATTGCGGTTTGAAATCATTTTCAAACCGCTTTTTTTTCGTCTGCATGAAGCTGAGTTCCAAATTCCATGCAGTTCTTTTCAAACCGGCAATGCCACAAGGTCGTGGCCTTGCGTGCCGACGATGCGCGCTTTGGTGAACTCGCCTACCTTGAGCGTTTTGCTGATTTTCTCTGGCGGCAGCAGTTTGACCGTGCCGTCAATCTCTGGCGCGTCGGCATAGGTGCGGCCTACGCCGCCTTTTTTGCCCATGCCGGGCGCTGAATCGACCAGCACCTGCATCGTGGCGCCGATGCGTTTTTGCAGCTTGGCGGCTGACACCGCTTCTGCCACCGCCATGAAGCGGGCACGGCGTTCTTCGCGAAGTTCGAAAGGCAGCATGCCCTCCAGCTGATTTGCTGCAGCGCCGTCCACCGGGCTGTAGGCGAAGCAGCCTGCGCGGTCGATTTTTGCCTCCCGCATGAAATCGAGCAGATGCTCAAACTCCGCTTCGGTCTCGCCCGGAAAACCGGCGATGAAGGTGCTGCGGACCACGATTTCAGGGCAGATTTCACGCCACTTCAGCAGCCGGTCCAGATTCTTCTCGCCACTGGCCGGGCGCTTCATGCGCTTCAATACATCGGGGTGGCTGTGTTGCAGCGGCACGTCCAGGTACGGCAGCACCTTGCCTGTGGCCATCAGCGGCAGCACGTCGTCCACACTCGGGTACGGGTACACATAGTGCAAGCGCACCCACGCGCCGAAAGGCTCGGCAATCTCGCCCAACGCCTGCACCAGATCCAGCATGCGGGTCTTGATGGGCTTGCCATCCCAGAAACCGGTGCGGTACTTCACGTCCACGCCATAGGCCGAGGTGTCCTGGCTGATCACCAGCAGCTCTTTCACACCGCCTTCAAACAGCGCGCGCGCTTCATTGAGCACATCGCCAATCGGCCGCGACACCAAGTCGCCGCGCATCGACGGAATGATGCAAAACGTGCAGCGGTGGTTGCAGCCTTCGCTGATCTTCAGGTAAGCGTAGTGGCGGGGCGTAAGCTTGATGCCCGCCACGCCAAAGGAATTTGGCACCAAATCAACAAACGGATCGTGCGGCTTCGGCAAGTTGAGGTGCACCGCGTCCATCACCTCTTGCGTCGCATGCGGGCCGGTGACGGCCAGCACGCTGGGATGCATCTGGCGCACCAGATTGCCGCCACCCGAGCCCGACTTTGCTCCCAGGCATCCGGTGACGATGACGCGGCCGTTCTCTGCCAGTGCCTCGCTAATGGTGTCCAGGCTTTCCTTGACCGCGTCGTCAATGAACCCACACGTGTTGACGATGACCAGGTCGGCGCCTTCAAATGTTTTGGAGGTTTGATAGCCCTCAGCGCTCAATTGCGTGAGGATCAGCTCTGAATCAGTCAGCGCCTTGGGGCAGCCCAGGCTGACGAATCCGACTTTGGGAATTTTGGCGGTTTGAATTTTGGGGGGTGACAGAACTTCGCTCATGGCCCTATTGTCCCAGTTATCGCGATTACCGCTTCAACCCAAAAGTGCTCAGCATCTGTTCGGTCTGCTTCTGCATCTGTTCTTTCATCTGCTCCTGCATTTGCACGAACAGATTTTTGGATTGCTCCATATTTTTGCCCATCAGCCCCTGAACCGCAGGCGACTGCAAGCCCATGAACTGCGACCACATCTCGGGCGTGAGGCCGCGCGACTGTTCAGTCAGCCTGGCCTGGACGTCCATCAGCGTCTGGATGTTGCGCTCCAGATAGCCACCCATAAAACCCTGCATGGCATGGCCATAAAAACGGATGATGCTGGCCAGCACTTCTGGCGTGAACATGGGCGTGCCGTTGGCTTCTTCTTCCAGAATGATCTGCATCAGGATGCTGCGCGTGAGGTCTTCACTGGTTTTGGCGTCCAGCACCACAAACCGCTCGTTGTCCATCACCAGTTGCTTGACTTCTGACAGCGTGATGTAGCTGGAGGTGTCGGTGTCGTAAAGCCGCCGGTTCGGGTACTTCTTGATGACGCGTTGGGAATTTTTGGCGTCGCTTTTGTTTTTTTTCTGCATGGCCAGGCTCCTGGAAGTGGTCTGCGGGTTCAGACGGCTTCAAACATGTTGAGTATTGCACTGCAACACATTCTAGGGAGTGGCCAAAGGCGGGCCAGAGAAGGTTTACCCTCGTGTTGGCCTGCGCTCGGCTCGCAGCAGCGTCGCCGCAACATGGGAGCATTGATGCTCTTTTTGGCAAGTGACGGATTTCTAAGGAGTTTATACAAATTTGCCCGCAATGAATGGGTGCAAATTGGTAGGCGCGAATGGACTCGAACCATCGACCCCCACCATGTCAAGGTGGTGCTCTAACCAGCTGAGCTACGCGCCTGAGAATACATTCAACAGGCTGCGAGTATAACAGCAAGATAATATGCACTCAGCAAAGCTGAAGCAACGAATCAACCAAAGCAGGAGTTTCAATCATGGACATCGCAGGCAAAGTATTCATCGTCACGGGTGGCGCATCGGGTTTGGGCGAGGGCACGGCGCGCATGCTGGCAGAGCGGGGCGGCAAAGTCGTCATCGCCGACATGCAGGTGGAAAAAGGCGAGGCGGTTGCCAGGGAGATTGGCGGCGCATTTGCCAAATGCGACGTGACCAGCGAAGCCGATGGCCAGGCCGTTATGGCCAAGGCCGTGGGCATGGGCAAGCTGATGGGCCTGGTCAATTGCGCAGGCATTGCCAGCGCCGAAAAGACTGTGGGCAAAAACGGACCCCACAATTTCGACGCCTTCAAGCGCACCGTGACCATCAACCTGATCGGCAGCTTCAACATGATCCGCCTCGCGGCAGACGCCATGAGCAAGAACGAGCCCGAGGCCACCGGCGAGCGCGGTGTGATGATCTCCACCGCCTCGGTGGCAGCCTACGACGGCCAGATAGGGCAGGCGGCCTACAGCGCGTCCAAGGGCGGCATCGTGGGAATGACGCTGCCGATCGCCCGTGATCTTGCGCGCAACGGCATCCGCAACATGACCATTGCGCCCGGCATTTTTGGCACGCCGATGATGTTTGGCATGCCCAAGGAAGTACAGGATTCACTGGCCGCCAGCGTGCCTTTCCCCTCGCGCCTGGGCACGCCGCAAGACTATGCCAAGCTGGCACAGCATATTTTTGAGAACGACATGCTTAATGGCGAAGTGATCCGGCTGGACGGGGCGATTCGGCTGGCGCCGAAGTAAGGGGTTTTGTGGCGGGGAGTGGGCTTAGTCGCGGACGAATGGCCTGTTCTCACTGGGGATGCCCCTGGCCTCCCAAACGCTGAAAACGCTCGATCATGCCCAAGGCCTCCGCCGTCGCCAAGCCAGCCATCGCGCCCTCTGAAATTACGCCCCGTGCGGCGTACTGGGATCGCCGTCGGTTCGCGGGCGTGCTAGGCGCCGGAGTGACGGGTTTGCTGTTGCCTGAAACCCACGCGCTCGGCGTTGATACCGCGTCAATCATCTCCAGCGCGACCAAGAGTGCGCTGTCCACCCAAGAACCCGTCACACCCGCGAAAGACGCGATCGCCAAGACCAGGTTTCGCGAGCTGGAAGATGACATTGCGAAGAACGCAGAAGGGTTGCTCACCTCGCCGTGGAAGGTTTCGGTTGAAGGCGAATGCGCAAAACCGCGCGTGTTCGACATTGACGATTTGTGGAAGCTCGCACCGCTGGAGGAGCGCATTTACCGTATGCGCTGCACCGAAGGCTGGTCGCACGTGATACCTTATCTGGGCTATCCGCTTGCGGCGTTGCTGAGGCTGGTTGAACCGACGGGGAACGCGAAATTTGTGGCCTTCACCTCGATTCATGCACCCGACAAATTGAAAGGCCAGCGCGAGGTGGGTTACATCCCCTGGCCGTATGTTGAGGGCCTGCGCATGGATGAGGCGATGCACCCGCTGACGCTGGTTGCGCTCGGCGCGTATGGCGAAAAATTGCCGAAACCGCTTGGCGCGCCGCTCGCCATCCGGGTGCCGTGGAAATACGGCATCAAGAGCCCGAAGGCAGTAGTGCGCATCCGGCTGGTTGAGCAGCAGCCGACTAGCGTATGGAACAAAGCCTACCCCCGGTACCACTCGTTCTGGAGCAATGTGAACCCAGACACCGCTCCCGGATTTTTTGACAGTCGCTCACAGGAGCGCCGCACAGGCGACCTGCTGCGCCGGGCGACCCTGCCCTTCAACGGATACGGCGAACAGGTCGCCGCACTGTACAGCGACATGGACCGGAAGTTGACTTATTAGCGCGCCGCGCTTCCCCGTATGGGATCGGCTGGTGCGCATCGGGCATTGGCTGGTCGTGCTTGCCACTTTCATTGCCTACTTCACACACGGCGGCCTGCTTGAAATTCATCGCGTGGCGGGCTATACGGTGCTCGTGTATGTTGGCGTGCGATTGGTGTGGGGATTTTTGGGTGGCACGCACGCCCGGTTCGGCAATTTTTTGCCGACCCCACGCGCTGCGCTCGGTTATTTTTCCGCGCTGTTGCGCGGCCGTGAAGTGCGCTTCATCGGCCACAATCCGGCAGGCGCTTTGATGATCGTTTCAATGCTGGCCATGCTTTTGACCGCAGCGCTCACAGGCATTCTGCTTGACACGACCCAGTACCGCGATTTTCGGCCAATGCACAGCGTGCACAGCGGCATTTCTGATGGGCTGGTGATTCTTGCCGTCCTGCACGTTTGCGGCGTGCTGTACGCGAGTTGGCGGCATCGCGAAAATTTAATTGCGGCGATGTTCACAGGCGCAAAACGCCGTGGCAAGTGAATCTGGTTGGGGCGGAACCCCGCGAGGTCGGCGGTTCTTCAATATTTACTAAATAGATAGCTAACTATGCAGACGCCACAAGGGCTATAGCCCATTTATAAAGAGAATGTCTGGCTGACTGGGGTTTCAAGATACCATGCGGTCATGGCCAAGCCGCCCATGCTGGGGTTGGCTAACTGTTTCAACATCGATCCCCGAGGAGCCCGCGCGCATGAGAATTTTGCTGGTTGAAGACAATCGGCAGTTGTCAGACTGGCTGTCGCGCACCCTGGTCAAAGAGCGCTATGTCGTTGAATGCGCTTTTGACGGCGATGACGCCAACTACCGGCTTCAAACCCAGACATACGACCTGGTCGTGCTGGACCTGGGCCTGCCCGGTTTGGGTGGCGAAGAAGTGCTGCGGCGCCTGCGCAGCCGTGACAACAACGTGCCGGTGCTGATCTTGACGGCCAGCAACAGCCTGCAGGCGCGGGTCGGCGGGCTCGATGCCGGTGCCGACGACTACATGGCCAAGCCCTTTGACGTGAGCGAGCTTGAAGCGCGCATCCGCATGCTGTTGCGCCGTTCGGTGAACCACAAGAATCCTGTGTTGCGGTGTGGCGGCCTTGCTTTTGACAGCAATACACGCATTTTTTCCTGCGGCGGCAAGGCCCTGTCGCTGACGCCACGGGAGCATTCGGTGCTTGAGGTACTGCTGATGAAATTGGGCAAAACCGTGAGCAAGCAGGTGCTGGCCGAGTCGCTTTTCACGGTGGATGACAACACCTCGTCCGATGCGATAGAAATTTATGTGCACCGGCTGCGCAAGAAGCTTGAGTCGTGCAACGTGTCCATCATCACCCTGCGCGGCCTGGGTTACCTGCTCGAGCAACGTGCTTGACAGCCTGCGTTCGCAATTGCTGTTCTGGCTGCTGGCGCCGCTGGCGTTGGTGGCCGCGCTGGATGCGGGGCTGACCTACCGCAGCGCACAGTCCACCGCCACCATTGTGCAGGAGCGCATGCTGCTGGGTGCGGCGCGCATGATTGGCGAGCAGGTCCATCTGGAGGAGGGCGTGGTGCAAGTGGTGATTCCACCTGCGGCGCTGGAGCTGTTTGCGTCTCCCAGCCGTGACCGCGTTTTCTACCGCATTTCCGCCCATGACGGGCAGCTTCTTTCCGGCTATTTCGACCTTGCCATGCCGACACGGCCATTGGCATCTGAAGAAGTGCTTTTTTTTGAAACGGTCCAGCGTGGAAAGCCTTTGCACACGGTGGCATTCGCGCAGCCCGTATTTGCTGCGCCGGACCGTGGCCCGGTCCTGATCCAGGTCGGGCAGACGCTCGAAGGCCGCAACGAACTGGCGCGTGACATTTGGGCCAGCACGATCCGCGGGCACCTGGCGCTGCTCGCGCTGGTGGCCCTGCTGCTGTGGTTCGGCATGCGGCGCGGCCTGCGTCCGCTGTTGGACCTGCGTGACCGCATGGCGCGTCGGACGCCCGGTGCGCTTGACCGCATGGATGCCCGTGGCGTGCCTGCGGAAATCCAGCCGCTGGTGAGCGCCCTGAACGACTATGTGGCGCGTCTGGATGCCCACATGTCGGCGCACGGCCGGTTCATTGCAGACGCGTCCCACCAGCTGCGCACGCCCCTGACGCTGCTCAACACCCAGGTTGTCTATGCCCTGCGTCAGGAGGACCGCCCCGCGCGCGCAGAGGTGCTGCAGGCGATGCAGGAAAGCGTCCAGTACAGCGTGCGCCTGACGAACCAGCTACTGGCGTTCAGCCGGGCGCAGGCGGGCATTGGCCATCCGCCAGCGCAAGAGCGGGTTGATCTGGTGGACACCGTGCGCCGCGTGCTGGAGACACTGGCGTCAAGCGCGCAGCAGCGCGGGATTGACCTTGGCGCCGACACCCTGTGCCTGCATGCGGTGGTGAAGGCTGAGCCCACGCTGCTGTTTGAGCTGGTCGCCAATCTGGTGGACAACGCGATCCGCTACACCCAACGCGGCGGCATCGTCACCGCCAGTGTCACAGCAGCGCCCGAGGGCGTCGTCCTGCGCGTTGAAGACAATGGGCCAGGCATCCCGCTGTCCGAACGTGACAGGGTTTTCGAACGCTTTTACCGGCTGCAAGATGGCCGCTCGGACGGCTGCGGCCTGGGGCTGTCCATCGTGCGTGAAATTGCGGTCACCAGCGGTGCCAGCATCAAACTGGATGCGCCGGGCGGCGGATGCGGCCTGGTGGTCTGCGTCACGTTTCCGGTGGTGCGTTTGCCGCCTCACTTCGCCGCATTGACAAACTCGCTGGTGTAGGTTTTTCCCAGTTCAATTTTCTTGGCGCGCACCTGCCGGTTGACAGTGGACAGGACTCTGAGCACCGTCGCCGGGCCGGCTGGCGGCATCACGCCATCGGGGGTGAACATCGACTTGGAATTGGCCAGGGACTGCACGTACAGCGCCTTGTTTCCCGCAAAGTAGTCTTCGGGCACTTTGGCGGCGATGTCGGCTGCGCTGTGGGTGTTGATGAAATGGAGCGCCTTGACAAAAGCATTGGCCAGTTTTTGAACCTCGCCCCGGTGCGTGTTGATCCAGGACGTCTGCATGTACAGGCATGCAAAAGGGTACAGCCCACCCAGCGCCTTTTGCGTCGCCTCGGGCGTGCGAAGGTCAACCAGCACCGTGGCTTCGCCCGTCGAGAGCAGCCGTGAAATGGTGGGCTCGGTGGTCATGCCTGCATCAATCTTTCCCTGCCGCAGAGCGGCAATGAAAGTGGCGCCGCTGCCCACGGGCACCAGGGTCACATCGGCAAGCTTGACGTCACTGGCCGCCACCAGGTACTGCGTGAGAAAACTGGTTGAC
Organism: Rhodoferax sp.; assembly: GCA_025358555.1. Taxonomy (GTDB): domain Bacteria; phylum Pseudomonadota; class Gammaproteobacteria; order Burkholderiales; family Burkholderiaceae_C; genus JANYCG01. The sequence continues at coordinate 9,681 of JANYJD010000089.1, read as the reverse complement.
GAGCCCAGGCCGGTGACGCCCAGCTTTCGCCCTTTAAGGTGCGCGGGCGACATCACCACACCTGCAAGCCGACTGGAGACCAGCTCCACTTCTCCCGGAGAGATGCTGAACTGGACCACCGACTGCACGGCCTTGCCTTTGGCCTGCAAATCCACGGTGTGGTCATAGGCGCCGATGACGCCTTGCGCTGCGCCGGCCAAGAGCACGTCCTCGGCATTGATGCCTGAAGGCTCGGTCAGCAATTCAACGTCAAGGCCCTGTTCCAGAAAATAGCCCAGCCGTTCGGCAAGGATCCCTGGCAGGTAAATCTGTTTTTCCATGCCGCCCACCATGATGATGATTTTGTCTTTGGCCATGGCAGCGCAGGCCAGTGCGCTGATGGCAAAGGCGCACAGAATGCGCAAAACGCTTTGGCGCATGAGCTTGTCCCCTTTCAACCCGCTTTCAATTGGCGTCAATGTTACTTCAGGTTGGGCAGCCAAGCGTGGTTTGAAAGACAACACGGACCCACCAAGCGCACAGGAAACCCGCAGTTGAAAGCTGCCTGAAAGCTGCCGCGCCCTACATTGGTGAAGGGCTTGGGCGACGCCGAGCGGTCTCTCGGGATTGCGCGGTTCCCCTGCCTTTTGCATCAACTATCACTGGAGACTCCATGAACATCAACCGACTTATTCTGGCTACGGCGGCCTCAGGGCTTGTGGCCGTTTCAGCCCAGGCGCAGACCAATGAGCAATTGCAGCAGGCGCTGGCCCAGGCCCAGGCGGCTGCGGCCCAGGCGCAGGCTGCCGCAGCCAAGGCCCAGGCGGCACTTGAGCAGGTTTTGGCAACCGTTGCACGGGCGCAGCAAGACGCAAGCGCCCAGGCCAAACCCGCAGCCGAAGCGTCCAAAGACGGCTCGCTCACTTTCAAAAGCGGCGCCAATTCAGTCACCTTGTACGGTTTGATCGACGCCACGGTCAGCAACCGGAGCAACGCCAACGCTGCGGGCCAGTCCGTCACCGGCTTCCAGGACGCCTGGTTCAGCGGCAACCGCGTGGGCCTGACCGGGTCGCATGATTTTGGCAACGACGGCCTCAAAGCCATCTTCCGCCTGGAAAGCGAGTTCAACTACCGCGACGGGGTCAACCCCGATTCACCTTCGCTGTTCAACCGCGATGCGTGGGTGGGCCTGGAGAGCGACACCATCGGCAAGCTGACCTTTGGCCGCCAGAACACGCTGCCGCGCGACTTTTCCCAAAATTACGGCGACCCCTATGGCACCGCTGCAGTGAATTTGAACGAAGGCGGCTGGACCAACAACAACAACTTCAAGCAGATGATTTTCTATGCGGGCAGCGCCACGGGCACCCGCTACAACGATGGCCTGGTCTGGAAAAAGAAGTTTGGCGACAAGATTGTTGCGGGCCTGGGCTACCAGTTCGGGGGCATTCCGGGCGACTCCTCCCGGGGCTCCACCCAGGCTGCGGCGCTGGCTTACAACGGCGGCGCGTTCAACGTGTCGGGTTTCGTCAATTCTGCCAACGTGGCTGGGCTGAAGAACCGCTCGTACTCGGTCGGCGGCAATTACCAGTTTGACCTGGTCCGGCTCAACGCAGGCTATTTTGACTACACCGCAGACCAGGCTGCAGCGCTTGGCTCGCGCCACGACAAGGGCACCACCATTTCCGCGAAATTCACGCCCAGCGGAAAACTTGACTACGAGTTGGGCTATCAAATCATGAGCGCCAACAACGCAGCAGTCAATGGGTCAGGCTACGTGATAAACGCGTTTGGCAATGCATCGGCGGCCACGAAAAGTGGCACTGGCAAGCGTAAAACCCTGTACGGCTCCGTGATCTACCGCCTGGACACCAGCACCGACCTGTACTTTGCAATTGACAAAATGGACACCACTGACACCTACCTGGCCGCAACGGCCAACGGTGCCAAGACGCAAACCGAAGTTGCACTCGGGCTGCGCTTCAAGTTTTGAAGTAGCGGCATAAGAAAAAAATCTTCAGGTTCCCCCACTGGGTGGGGTTGGAAGCGCTCTGGCAGCAGGGCGCTTATCATTGCATGAACCTGTAAACCTGCAACCACGGGAGCCAAACATGGCCATGAAACGTCGCATTCTTTTGCAAACCGCATCTGCTTTGGCATTGCCGGGCATGACAACCATCAACGTCTGGGCGCAGGACAAATACCCCAGCAAAGCGATTGCCTTCATCTGCCCCTATTCTGCGGGGGGCGGCTCAGACCAGCGCTCACGCCAGTTTGGCCGGTTTTTGTCCACCGCGTTGGGCCAGCCAGTGATTGTGGACAACAAGCCCGGCGCGGGCGGCAACATCGGCACCGACATGATTGCCAAGGCCAAGCCCGACGGCTACGTGATTGGCATGGGCAACTTTGCGCCGCTGTCGGTCAACCCCACCATGTTCAAGAAAATGAGCTACGACCCGGCCAAAGACCTGACGCCGATAGCGTTGATCGAGAAAGGCCCGCTGATCTTGATGGTGCCGCCGAACTCGCCTTACAAAAGCGTGAAGGACATCATCGCCGCTGCCAAGGCCAAACCCGGCACGCTGTCATTCGCATCGGGCGGACTGGGCGGCTCGCACCATCTGTCGGCCGAGATGTTCAAGTCGCTGGCCGGCCTGAACATGACCCACATCCCCTACAAGGGCGGCGCGCCCGCCACCACCGACCTGATGGGCGGCCAGGTGGACATGATGTTCGAGCAGCTTTATGCAGCTTCGCCTTCCATCAAGGCAGGCAAGCTGCGCGCGCTGGCCATCACCAGCAAAACCCGCTCGCCACTGTTCCCCGACCTGCCGACCATGACCGAGGCGGGCGTGCCCGGCTTTGAGGTGCAAAACTGGCAGGGCCTGGTGGGGCCGGCCGGCATGCCACCCGCCATCGTCAAACAGCTCAATGAGATCGTCAACAAGGCCTTTGCCGACCCGGCCATCAAGGAGCAGATGCTCGGCCAAGGCAATGAGCTGGGCGGCGGCACGCCCGAGCAGTTTGCGGCCTTCATCAAGGTCGAGGCCGACCGTTGGGGCAAGCTGGTGAAGGCGGCGGATATCAAGCCGGAGTGACGTGTTTGGCGAGCTGGTGGTTGTGAGGCAGTCGGAATCCAGTTGCTACATTATAAATAGCTAGTTATGCACACGGGACAAGGGCTACAGCCTAATTTTATAGGTAAATTCCGTCAGATTTAAGCTTCAGAACACGGTCTGCCCGCGCCGCAGCGGCTTCTGAATGGGTCACGAGCACCAGCGAAGCGTTGTGCAGCCGGGTCTGGCTGATGAGGGCGTCCATCACGGGCTCGGCGGTGGTCGGGTCGCGGGCTTGCCGCTCTTGGCATCGCGCCAGCAGTAGGTCACCTGCCCATCGTGGCAGCGCAGGACATCGCGCTCTGAGATCACCCGCCTGTGCAGGTAGCGCCCCAGGTGGCGCACGCCTGCTGCCCGTCGGCCATCGGCCAAGATATTTGACGTCAAACAACTGTGACAGTCTGGTGCAGGTGCTCCCAAATCAACAGTCATTGGCAGGCCACCTGAAGCGTGGCCGGGGCAGTGCTGCGCCGAGTGGCACTGCTGGCACTGCGGGCTTTCCTGCAAGGATCTGCGCTGCGGCGCACAACAACGGGTTTGCTGAATTAACGTGAAATCGGCAGCACCAACCCGCACACACGTCAAATCTCAAGCCATAATTTACGCATGCACTCGTGCGCCAAGCTTGCAATCCCCTGTGCCACGCCTCCACAGCGTCTTCAGGGCGGCGCTTGAGTCCAGCAAGGTTTGTCCGCCGCGTTTGAGTTTGCGGCCCTGGGCTGGTATCGTGGCGCAGCGGATAAGCGCTATTTGTTTGTGATGCCTTGAGTCAAGCCGATGCGATTTGAATGGGATTCAGCGAAAGCCGCAGCGAGTTTGCTGAACCACGGGGTTGGGTTCGATGAGGCCACAACTGTGTTTGGCGACACGCTTTCGGTGAGCGGCCGTGAGTTGGAACACTCCAATGGATAAGCCCGCTTTGTGACGCTCGGTCTTTCGAGTCATGGCCGCGTGCTGGTTGTTTGCCATACTGACCGAGGGACCGTTATTCGGATCATTACCGCCAGAACTGCAACCCGAAGGGAGAAGAGGATCTATGAAGAAGGCTAAATCTGATGACGTTGAAATGCGAGCTGAGTACCGGCGCGAAGATCTCGGACCGCTTGTTCGCAGAAAGTACGCCGCTCGCTATGCCAAGTCCACTAACGTCGTTGTAATCGACCCTCGTCTGACGCAGGTATTTCCCAACAGCGAGGCTGTTAATGACGCGCTGCGAAGTTTGCTTACGGTTGCCACCGCGGCGACAGGCATAACCAGCCGCGTTTGAGTTTGCGCGGCCTCGCTGGCTTGTCAGCGCGGCGGATGAACGCTAGCCGGTAAACACCCGCGCTTCTTACAGCAGCTTGACTCGTCTCAAGCGGTAAATACAATGTATGTATGATCAAGTTCGGATGGGATGAGCCCAAAGCCGCTGCAAATCTCAAAAAGCATCAGGTATCGTTTGAAGAAGCCAAGTCGGTATTTTTCGACGAATTTGGCGTTCAGTTCTTTGATGAGGAGCACTCATCTGAAGAAGAGCGCTTCCTGATGCTTGGTATGAGCTCGGGGGCAAAGCTGCTCATTGTCTGTCATTGCGAACGGGAGCATGGAGCGGTTATTCGGATCATCTCGGCACGCAAAGCCACCAAGCGCGAGAGCGCGTTTTATCGAAGTGGGTAACCATGAAAGCAGAATACGATCTTTCCAAACTGAAGTCCCGCAAGAATCCATACGCGTCCAAGTTGAAGAAGCCTGTGACCATGCGTCTTTCAGAGGATGTTGTCGACTACTTCAAGGGAATGGCCGATGAGTCGGGCGTGCCCTATCAGAGTCTGATTAACTTGTACCTGCGCGACTGTCTTACCAATAGCCGCAAAGTGCAAATCAAATGGCCCCAAGCTTCGCTGGCTCCTCAGCGCGGCGGATAAACGCTATTCCGTTAGGCCACATGAAAGGCACCCTCGCCATGCACCCTCACAATCGCGAAGTCCGGTTAAGGACAAGGCCCACAGGCATTCCCCAAGCAGAGCACTTCGAGATCGTCCAAGCCCCAACTCCGAAGCCGGACGAGGGCCAGATCGTTGTGCGGAATTTGTTCCTGTCCGTCGAGCCGGCGATGCGCGGCTGGGTCAGCAGCGTTGGCAATTACTCGGAACCGGTGCCAATTGGCGGCGTGATGCGCTCGTTCGCCGTAGGACGGGTCGTGGAATCGCGAAGCCCCGACTTTGTGATTGGCGACGTGGTGACGGGGATGTTTGGCTGGCAAGACTATGCGGTTGTCGAAGGTGCAAAAGTTCAACGCAAAGTTGATGAAGTGGACTTGCCGATCTCAACTGCCCTCGGGGTACTCGGGCTGAATGGACTCACCGCCTACTTTGCACTCCTTGAACTTGGGCAACCCAGGGCAGGAGAAACCGTGTTGGTCTCAACGGCCGCGGGCGCTGTTGGCTCGTGCGTGGGCCAGATCGCGAAGATCAAAGGGTGCCGCACGGTAGGAATAGCAGGTGGTCCAGATAAAGTCGAACTCTGTCGAACCGAGTTTGGGTACGATGTGGCGATTGACTATCGTGCACAGGCGCTTGACGCGGCTCTCAAAGTGGCCTGTCCTGATGGCGTAAATGTGTACTTCGACAATACTTCCGGTGTGATTAGCGATGCCGTCCTCAAGCACCTGGCCGTAGGAGCGCGCGTAATCATTTGCGGAACTGCGTCAATCGCGTCATGGGACCCGCCGCCGATGGGTCCGAGAGTGGAGAGACACCTTCTCGTAAAAAGAGCGCGAATGCAAGGGTTCCTGATATTCGACTACACGCAACGATATCCTGAGGGCCTGCAGTCGCTTACAAAGTGGGTGAAGGCCGGGTTGATTCGATACCGTGAAGACATTCTTGATGGACTCGAATTGGCGCCAGACTCAATTGCTGGTTTGTATCGTGGCGAGAATCTTGGAAAGCGGATCATTCGCATTGTGCCGAATGCGGCCTAGCGAGGCTGCAAAAGAACCCAATTTCCAAGCGCGCGATGACAACCCCCAAGCGCCTCTAAAGAAGCAGGCACTGAGCGCCCAGTGGGCCGACTTGGCGATCCTCACTTTGCGTCAAACAACAACGTGTCACGCGCCTGGCCAGCTTGCTCGAATGGCATTGGTTGGCGGGTTATTAACAGCCTCAACGCAATAGAACTGGAAATCGCTACTAATAAAGAAACTACTAAATAGATAGCTATTCATGCACTTTACACGGGGGCTTTAGCCATTTGTTATGGGTAAATTCCGTCATATTTAAGCTTCAGCACACGGTCAGCCCGCGCCGCTGCAGCTTGTGAGTGTGTCACCAGCACCAGCGACGCGTTGTGCAGGCGGGTCTGGCTGATGAGGGCGTCCATCACGCGTGCGGCAGTCGTGGGGTCGAGGTTGCCGGTGGGCTCGTCGGCGAGCAGCAGGGCGGGGCGGTGCACCAGGGCGCGGGCGATGGACACGCGTTGCAACTGCCCGCCGCTGAGCTGCTGGGGCAGGCGCGCGCCCAACCCGGCCAGGCCCACCGCATCCAGCATCGCCTGCACGCGGTCTTGCGCGGTCTGGGCCGCGGGTGCGCCCGCACGGCCCTGAGCGCCGCGACCGCTGTCGCCACGACCCTCACCAACACCCTCACCAACACCTTCGTCACCACCATCGCCACCCAGGCGTTGACCCTCACCTGGGGTGGCCAGGCGCTTGCCGCCCCGGTTGCTGCCAGTGCTGCCCTGCAGCAGCAGGGGCAACGCCACGTTTTGCGCCACGTCCAGATGCGGCAACACATGAAATGCCTGAAACACAAAACCCACCTTGTCGCGGCGCAGCAAGGCACGCTGGTCATCATTGAGCGTGGCCAGGTCTATGCCCTGCAGCACGACGGTGCCGGTGTCCCAGGTGTCCAGCCCCGCCATGCAGTTGAGCAGGGTGGACTTGCCCACGCCGGATTCGCCCACGATGGCTACAAACTCGCCGGGCGCCACGGACAGGTTCACATTGGCAAATACAGCTACATCGCCATATCGTTTGCTCAAATTTTCAATGCGCAGTGTCATGGGGCAGGGGTTGGGGGCAAGAGCGGTGACACACGCTGGGTCGGGTCATCCGCAGCCCCACGCGCAGGATCTTGATGCAATTGCCGTGCGATGCGTTGCGCCAGCTCAACCACACGGTCTATGGCCTGTGGTGCGTCGCAGGCCACCATCTGGCGCTGCGGCATGGCGCGCAGCCACGTGATCTGGCGTTTGGCGAGCTGGCGCGTGGCAAAGATGCAGCGGTCTCGTACCTCTGCAACAGGCGCGGTGCCGTCCATCGTCTGCCACACCTGGCGGTAACCCACGCAGCGCATCGACGGCAGATCGGCATGCAGGTCGCCGCGCGCGCGCAGCGCCTTCACTTCATCCTCAAAGCCGTCGGCGAACATCAGGTCGAGCCGCTTGGCGATGCGCGCGTGCAGCCAGCCCCGATCAGCGGGTTCTAGCGAGATTAGGGGGTAAAAAGTGCCTGTAGCCCTTGTTGGATGTGCATGAGTAGCTACTGATTTTGTAGTGTGCAGCTCCGACATGGTTTTGCCTGAAATTCTGTGAACCTCCAGCGCGCGCGCGATGCGCTGCGAGTCGCCAGGGTGCAGGCGCAAGGCGGTGGCAGGGTCGATCAACACCAGTTCCGCGTGCAGCGCGGGCCAGCCTTTTGTACGGGCCTGAGATTCAATCTCGCTGCGGATGGCCGGGTCGGCGCGCGGCATGTCGTCCAACCCGTCAAGCAGCGCCTTGAAGTACAACATGGTGCCACCCACCAGCAGCGCCAGCCTGCCGCGCGCGTTGATGTCGGCGATGAGCCGGGCGGCGTCGGTTGCAAATTCGGCCGCGCTGTAGGCATGCAGCGGGTCGCGGATGTTGATCAGGTGGTGGGGCACGCGGGCCAACTCTGCGGCGGTGGGCTTGGCGGTGCCGATGTCCATGCCCCGGTACACCAGCGCGGAATCGACGCTGATGATCTCCACGTCCATTACCTGCGCAATGGCGAAGGCGGCGGCTGTTTTGCCCGATGCCGTGGGCCCCGCCAGCGCGATGCAGCGCCGGGCCTCAATGCCTGGCGGGTTCGCCATATTTTTGCACCAGGGTCCAGGCGCTCAGGCAGATCAGCACGCTCCAAAACCACATGCCATAAGCCAGCGGGAACACGGTGCCGTCCATGTGCGTGCCCAGCCAGCCGCCCATGGCAAATGCGGCCAGCATCATCACAAAGCCATTCAGGGCGGATGCTGCACCGGCCGCCTGCGGGAACGGCCCCACCGCGCCGCTCTGGCTGCACGGCTGGTGTACGCCGTGGCCCAGCATGAACAAATAAAACGGCAGGGCGATGGCCCAGGTGCTGCGCACGCCCATCATCGCCAGCAGTCCCATCAAGGTGCCACCCGAGAACGTCAGCACCGCCGCCATGGCCACGGCGCGGCGCAGCCCGAAGCGCACCAGCAGGCGTCGGCACAGCATGGTGCCTGCGATGTACACCAGCGAGATAGAAAACATCACCAGGCCGTATTGCGTCTTGCTCAGGCCCAGCACCTGGATGAACACAAATGACGATGCCGCCAGAAACGTGAACAGCCCGCCGTAGGACGACGTGGCCAGCGCTGAGTAGGCCAGAAACGTCGGGTTGCGCGCAATGCGCCACCAGGTGCGCAGCAGCACGGCGGGTTGCAGCGCCCTAGGGTTGCGTTGCCCCAGCGTCTCTTCAAACCGCAGTGCGACCAGCCCAAGGCAGAGGGCGCCAAACACGGCGGGGGCCATCAACGCCATGCGCCAGCCCGACACGCCGGAGATGCTTGGCATGTCGGATAGCAGGCCGCCCAGCGGCGCGCTCAGGCACGCAATCACCCCCAGGCCGGTCAGCCCCTTGGACATCACGCGCGCGCCCTGCAGCGGCGTGTACAGGTCGCGCACCATCGCCCGTGCGCACATCACGGCAGCACCCATGGCCGCGCCCTGCACGGCGCGGCAGGCAATCAACGCGGCCATGCTGGGCGCCAGCGCGCTGGCGATGGCCGCCGCAACATAAGCCGCCAGACCCGCCAGCAATATCGGCCGCCGGCCAAAGCGGTCAGATAGCGGCCCCCAGAAGAGCTGCGACACGCCAAACGCCAGCAGCAGCGCCGTGAGCGTGAGCTGCGCCTGCGACATCGCCGCGCCAAAGCCCTCGGTGAGGGCAGGCAGCGCGGGCAGGTACAGGTCGGTTGTAATGGGCTGAATGCCCAGCAGCAGGGATAAAAACCCAATCACTAGCCCGGGCGACATGGCGTGGGCGGCGGCGGCAGACCCAGGGAAGGCCGCATTCGTTGCGGGCATAGTGGCGGCAATGGGCGTAGGTGCGGCGACGGGAGTGGCGACAGAAGTGCCGCAAGAAGGGGCTGCGTGGGTCGGGGCGGGCATCCGCTCAAGCGTAGCAGAACAACTGCTTTAACACCCCTCGCACCACCGGAAACCCTAGCGCACTGTTGCACTCTGTCTGGCACATAAAACGGTGCCTTTTCGGCCATGGCGGCGTTGCAAATCCGCGCGATACCCACTGGTATCGCTGTGGTTTGCGCCTTGCCCTGAC
>JANYJD010000088.1 GCA_025358555.1 Rhodoferax sp. | reverse complement strand
TGACTGGCCACCGCGCAAACCGCGAGGAGGGTACCAGCAGCTAACTGGCCGAGCAAGAGTTTTTTCATGATTTTCCTTAATGTGACTAACGCAAATCAAACTAGCTTGTGTCTCTGGCCCATCTTACAAAGCTCCGCGTGGACAAAGGTACAAGTGTTATTTTCAAAGCACTAATCATGCCTATAAAAAAATTTTGGTTTAACTCGTTGATTTGTATCGGGAATTTTTATCGAAAGCTGGAAGTGTTACTTAAAAGGAGCAAGAAAAGCAAACAAATGTAAAATTTCCCGACACGTCAGATATGCATTTGATATAAGCAATTGCAGTTTTGCAAGATTCGGTGGTTATGCAGCAAACCCTGCGCTTGGCCGTTAGCAGCGTGAATTGGGCGAGAACTACATTGACAGGCGCCGGAACGCCTCCACTGTGAAGTTAACAGCACAAGACCAGGCGCAATTCCTTACCTTGACCAATACTGACATTTCAAACGGTACATCGTGGACTTGCATCGGCTGGCTTGAGGTAAGCTAAAAAAGTCAAAGCAGCCTAGTTTTTAAGTGCAAACTAGCCTGACTGGCAGATAAAACGGCACCGCATTTCAGTGCCGTTTTGCTTTGGGAACCAATTTTCGTTGGTTTGTCGGTATTTTTTACAGTGCGTGTTGCTTACAGATGACGCCGACGAAAAAAGCCGATTTGTCGCGTTTGCAGGATCAGCGAGGTGGGCTTATCAATGAAACTCCCGGCTCTGTGTTGCAAGCGTGCCCAGCAAGTGCGTAAGGTCAATCAGATTCTGAGCGATCAGGTGGCGGACTTCGCCGCCTTCGTCCCTCTGCCACACCCCATAAACCGCCAGCAGCCGTGATTTGAGCGCCTGCTCGCGCTGCTTCTCCCGCAGGCTTTTCCACACAATCACGTTCACGCTGCCAGACTCGTCCTCCAGCGTGATGAAGACGACACCTTTGGCGGTGGGCGGTTGCTGGCGCGCGGTGACGATGCCGCAGGCGCGTACCAGCCTGCCGTTGGGCAGGTCATGCATCTGGGCGGCTGTGAGGAGCTTCATTTTTGATAGCTCACCACGCAGTATGGACAAGGGGTGGCGGCGTAATGTAAGGCCTGTTGCGGCGTAATCGAAGACCACTTCTTCGCCTTCGCTGGCAGGGTCTAGGTACAGCAAGTCTTCCTGCACCGGCACGCCTTTGAGCAGGGGCGGCGGCGCTTTCAGGGCCGAGGCGTCCCACACCTGCTGGCGGCGGTGGCCGGACAAGGCCGCCAGGGCGTCGGCAGCGGCTAGGGCTTTGAGGTCGCCTGCGTCCAGTGCTGCGCGCAGGGCCAGGTCTTGTGTGCTGGTGAAGGGGGATTGCGCCCGCGCGGCAGTGATGCGGTTGGCGGCGGGTTGGGAGAGGCCCGAGACTAGGCACAGGCCAAGGCGGACGGGGGGTTGGCGGGTGGGTTGGCCGGGTGCGTGGAGTTGGTCATGGGGGGCAGAGAAATTGGGGTCAGAGCCCGATTTCGATAAATGTTGCGCGCTTCGTTGAAAGGGTCGTCCTGAATCGGGATCTGACCCCAATTTCTTCACGCTCCGATGAAGTTCGTAGTCTGGATCGGCATCTGGGCCCAATGTCTTCGCGCTGCGGTTATCTACTTGTCCTGAATCGGGATCTGACCCCAATTGTTCCGCTCCGGTTCCGGCTTGCGCTGCGTCCGATTGCTCCAGCGTGCAATCCCACCCGCTCACGGTAACGTCCACCGCGCGCACTTGAACGCCGTGGCGTTTGGCGTCGTAGACCAGTTGGGCGGGCGGGTAAAAGCCCATCGGCTGGGAGTTGAGCAGTGCGGCCAGAAAACAGGCCGGGTGATGGCACTTGAGCCAGCTGCTGGCGTACGCCAGTTGCGCAAAACTGGCGGCATGGCTCTCGGGGAAACCGTATTCACCAAAGCCCAGTATCTGCTTGAAGATGGCCTCGGCAAACTCAGGCTCGTAGCCGTTTTTGACCATCTGGTTTACCAGCCGGTCGTGAAACTTATGCACGCCGCCCGAGCGCTTCCACGCGGCCATGGAGCGGCGCAGCGCATCAGCCTCACCGGGAGAAAAATCAGCCGCCAGAATGGCGATCTGCATCACCTGCTCCTGAAAAATCGGAATGCCCAGGGTGCGCCCCAGGGCCTCCCGCAGCGCCTGGCTCGGGTAGATCACGTGGTGGGGGTTTTTGCGGGCTTGCAGGTACGGGTGCACCATGCCGCCCTGAATCGGGCCGGGACGCACGATGGCCACCTCCACCACCAGGTCGTAAAACGTGCGGGGTTTGAGGCGCGGCAGCATGCTCATTTGCGCACGGCTTTCGATCTGGAACACACCCACGGTATCGGCGGCGCAGATCATGTCGTAGGTGGCCGGGTCTTCGGTGGGAATGTCCTGCATTCTCAGCGGCGTGCCACGTTGCTGGCCCACCAGGTCCAGGCAGCGGCGAATGGCGCTGAGCATGCCTAAGGCCAGCACATCGACCTTGAGCAAGCCCATGGCGTCCAGATCGTCCTTGTCCCATTGGATGATCGACCGCAGCACGGGCAACGCACCCGGTATGGATTCATAAGCCGTCTCGCCCGTGCTGGTGATCCTCTGCGCTGGTCGATCCCCATGCTGCGCATGGGGCCCCGCGCCCCACGCTTCGGGGCTGCCCACCATCGCCGCGTTTTCCACCGGCACCAGGCGCGTAAGCTTGCCCTGGGTCAGCACAAAGCCGCCCGTGTGCTGGCTCAGGTGGCGCGGGAAACCCAGCAACTGCTTTGTCAACGCCAGCCACTGGCCGATGTGCGGATCGTCAGGGTCCAGTCCGGCGCGCTGCAGGTGGTCGGCCATGGCCCCTTCACCATCAAACCAGAAGTGCTCTTTGGCAAACCTGTCGATCAAGGCCTCGGGTACGCAGAGTGCCTTGCCCACATCGCGGATGGCGCTGCGGGGCCGATAAGTGACCACGGTAGCGGCAATGGCGGCCCGCTCGCGTCCGTATTTTTGGTAGATGTACTGAATGACTTCTTCGCGCCGGTCATGCTCAAAGTCGACGTCAATATCCGGTGGCTCGTTGCGCTCACGGCTGATGAAGCGGGCAAACAGCAGGTTG
>JANYJD010000062.1 GCA_025358555.1 Rhodoferax sp. | reverse complement strand
GTTTTGCCACGGCAGATCATTTCGGCCATGGGTCTTTTGCCAGCGCACCACTTGCGCTGCGAGGACGCTGCGGGCCGGACTCAAGTTTGGGAAAACTCGCGCGCCTGCGTGGCAGCGGCGTCTTGAGCAGCCTTGTGAACGCCTTTTGGGTCGCCTTTCAAGTCAGTTTTCTGGCTCGCTTTTTTGCCGACCAATTTATCCTTGCCCTTGGCCTCCGGCAGCGGTTGCCCAGCAATCAGGTAGCTGGTCAGCTCCACCAGTTTGGCGTCAAGCACGTCCAGTGTTTTTTCCTGGGACTTGATTTCCTTGATGCGGTCCGCCAGGCCACCTGTCGCCTGCTGGATACGGTCAATGGCTTCTATGCGGCGGGTGAAGTTTCTGCGCCGCTCGCGCAACTGCGCATCAAGCTGGGCAGCTGCAGATTTGCTCCACAGCTCGACATCCGCCAGAGCCGTCTCGTGGATGGTGCGCAGCCGTGTTGCCAGGGCGCGGACCAGGCGGTCGGCAAACTCGGTCTGCGCCAGCCGGAAAGCATTGCCAATGCCGAGGTACTGCAAATGGCTGCGTTCAACCAGATCAAGGTCGCGCAGATAGGGCCCCATCACGGGCTCAGTGGGCACTTGGAGTGAAAAGCCGTGCTCCGCATTGAGCTGGCGAAAACTCGCCGCCAGCATGGACTGGATTTCGGTCGTGATGCCCTGCACCCGGTTGATGTTGGCGCGCAGCCGGCCAAAGGTCTCGCCGTAGGCTTTCTTGACACCGAGTTTGAGCCCTTTCTGGTGAAGGGCATGGGTCAGTTGGGCCATTTCTTTCTTCAGAGAGTTCGCACCCAAAATTCCGAACACCTCACGCAACAGCTTCAGGTGCACCGAGCGCACGGCGTGAATCCTTGCGCCGCCCAGATCAAATTCGGCCTGCTCCTGCGAAATGCGGGTGCGCATGTGCTTGATCACCGACGCATTCTTGCCCTGCAGTCCATTGAGCTCCATCAATTGCTCGGCCAGGTCCCGCCGGCGGATGTTGATGACACGGCCCGACTCCGCACGAAGATCGGTGATTCCAGTGGCCACCGCCGCGCCCAGAATCTTCTGACGCTGGCCCATGATGCCCTGGCCCAGCGCGGCTTCAAGCGTCAACAGGCAGCTTTGCTGCAACAGCGCGTCATCATCAGTGACTTTGCCAACCAGCCCCTTGTGCGCAGACACCGGGATCACAAGGCTCTCGGGAACACCCAGAATCTCGGCTGTGGATGCGCGCTGGCGGTCTATCTGGGCCTGCACCTGCGCGGGCGTGCTCAGCGCGTCCCACAGGGTGTCGATCTTGTTCAGCACCACCAGCCGGGTGTCAAGCTGGTCTGATTCGGTGATCAGGTGCTCACGCCAGATCGCCAGGTCTGACTTGGTGACGCCCGTGTCAGCGCCGAGGATGAAAATGATGGCGTGGGCCTGCGGAATCAGGCTCACGGTCAATTCAGGCTCCGCGCCAATCGCATTGAGCCCTGGGGTGTCCAGGATCACCAAGCCCTGTTTGAGCAGTGGGTGCGCGATGTTGATCAGGGCATGCCGCCATTTGGGCACTTCCACCAGCCCTTTCGCGTCCACCATCGGGTTGTCCTCAGGCACCTGGCTGTTCCAGTAGCCCAACGCGCGCGCTTCATCCTGGGTCACCTGGCGCGTTTCTGCCACTTTTTCCAGCGCCACCGCAAGCTGTTGGGGGTTGTTGACATCCAGGTCAATGCGCGTCCACTTCTCGGGCACCATGCGCCATTCCATCAGCGCCTGCGATGTCAGCCGCGTTTCTATAGGAAGCAGGCGCAGGCACGGCGGCACCTCGGGGTCATAGCCCATCTCGGTCGGACACATGGTGGTGCGCCCCGCGCTGGCCGGCATGATGCGCCTGCCATAACCGGCAAAAAAGATCGCATTGACCAGCTCGGATTTGCCCCGCGAAAATTCGCCGACAAAGGCCACCATGACCTTGTCTGCACGCACCTGGGTTTCCAGCCGGCGCAGGCGCTCGGCCACGGCGGCATCCAGCAGTTCGTGGTCGCCCATCCACTCGCCGAGCAATTTCAGGCGCAAGGCAAATTCCCGCCGCCAGGCGCCGTGCTGTTCGAACTGCTCGTTGAATGACATGCTCAATGGATCCTCTGACGATTCAGACAATATAGCACCGGGATGCGCTGAGGTGCTCAGCGTTTCTGGCATTGTGGGCAGAAAAACGTGGAGCGTTGCCCCTGCCGGATCATTCTGATGGGCGTGGCGCACACCTTGCAGGCCATTCCCGTGCGCGCGTAGACCATCGCCTCGAGCTGGAAATGGCCCGCCTCGCCCTGCGCGTTGGAGAAATCACGCAGGGTGCTGCCACCGCGCTCAACGGCAAGCGCCAGCACCTGCCGGATGGCTGCATGCAGCCGGGCGGTGCGCGGGCGGCTGAGCGCGCTGGCGCGCAGCGTGGGCCGGATGCCAGCCAAAAACAGCGCTTCTGACGCATATATGTTGCCAACCCCCACGACCACATCACCCGCCAGCTGCACCTGTTTGATCGCGGCATTGCGACTCTTCAGGCCAATATGAAAAGCCTTCACATCGAATCCACCGGTCTGACCCTCTGCTACCTGGCCCGTCACGCCATCGGCAACAACATCCTGCAGCGGCTCCATGCCAAGCCGGCCCAGCAATTTCGTGGCCTGCGCAGAGTGTTCCCCCGGCGCAAATACAACAGCCCCAAAACGGCGCGGATCGTTCAGGCGCAACGTGCCGTGGCTGGTCACCATCTCAAAATGGTCATGCGCGCCGGGCGCTGCCAGATGCCTGGCAAAAACCAGGCTGCCCGACATGCCCAGGTGCACCAGCAGCAGGCCTTCGTCCAACTCAATCAGCAGGTACTTGCCACGCCGGCGAACAGTCAGCACCGAGCGGCCCACGAGTTCCCCAACCTCGCACCCCAAGGGCCAGCGCAGTGGCTTGCCCATGCGCACGGACAATACTTCTGCGCCGGCAATCTGGCGCACAAAACTCAACCTTGTCACTTCTACTTCTGGCAATTCAGGCATGGTGCAAACATTAAAACACTGGCATGGATTATTATGGTTTGATGCACCCATTCCAAAGCCTTGTGGCAACTTCAATCACCGCAGCCGTTTTTGGCATGGCGGCGCCCAGCGCCTATGCGCAAACTCCTGCCAGCCCATCCACGCCAGCCGCCAGCTCGCCCGCCGAATCGGGCAGCGAGGCAACACTTGACAAATCAGTTCTTGACGCGGCGCTGTTCTACCAGTTGGTGCTGGGCGAGCTCAATGCCCAGGGCAATGAGCCCGGAACCGCTTATTCGCTCATTCTTGACGCGGCGCGCAAAACCAATGATGCCGGCCTGTTTGAGCGCGCGGTCAACGTCGCCCTGCAGGCGCGCTCAGGCGAGCCGGCGCTGCAGGCTGCCCGTGCATGGAAGCTGGCGTTACCTGCGTCAAGGGAAGCCAACCGCTATGTGCTTCAGATTTTGATTGGCCTGAACCGCCTGGGCGAAACAGGGGAGCCCCTCAAACTTGAAATTGCCTCCGCTGCCGCAGTTGAGCGCGCTACCGCCATTGCGGCAATTCCACGCTTCTATGCCCGCGCCACCGACAAAAAGCTGGCTGCCAGCACGGTCGAGCAGGCGTTGGCTGAATACCTTGGCAGCCCCTCGACGGGCGCTGCCGCCTGGACCACCATCGGGCGCATGCGCATCGACGCCGCCGACCCGTCGGGCGTGCTTGACGCCGCCAGCCGGGCCCAGGCGCTGGATCCCAAGGCTGAAGGCCCCGCCCTGCTGGCCTTGGCCGTGATGGGCCTGAAGGTTCCCCAGGCAGAACCTGTCGTGCGCAGGTATCTGGCAGGCCAGCCCGCCGTTGAAGTGCGCATGGGCTATGCACGGGCGCTGCTGGATGCCCAGCGCTACGCCGAATCAGCGGCGCAACTCAAGCTGGTCACCACAGAAAAGCCCGATTACGCGCAAGCCTGGCTGATATTGGGCACCCTGGAGTTGCAAGACAAGCAACCCCTGGCAGCCGAAACATCCCTGAAACGCTATGCGGAATTGGCGCTGCCATCGGGCGGCACCCCCAGTGAAGAGGCCAGCCGGGGCCTGGCCCAGGCTTACCTTTCATTGGCCCAGATTGCCGAGCAAAGGAAAGACCTGCCATTGGCCGAGAGCTGGCTGAGCAAGATCGACAACGCCGACGACATGGTCAGCGCCCAAAGCCGCCGGGCCGGCATTCTTGCCTCGCAGGGCAAACTGGACGATGGCCGCAAACTGCTGCAGAGCCTGCCTGAGAAAACCCCGGCAGATGCGCGCCTGAAGCTGATGGCCGAAGTGCAACTGCTGCGTGACAACAAACAGTTCAAAACGGCCTATGACATGCTGGCCGAAAAAGCCAAATTGGGCGAGCCCGACTTTGACCTGCTGTATGACCAGGCCATGCTAGCCGAAAAACTCGGTCGGCTGGACGAGGCAGAGCGCCTGCTGCGCCAGGTCATCGCAGGCAAGCCGGATTTCCACCACGCCTACAACGCGCTGGGCTATTCGCTGGCCGAGCGCAACGTGCGCCTGCCCGAAGCCCGCGCACTGATACTCAAGGCGCTTGAATCGGCTCCGGACGACCCTTTCATCACCGACAGCCTTGGCTGGGTCGAATTTCGCAGTGGCAACCTGGCCGAGGCAGTGCGCATCCTGCAGGGTGCCTACAAGAACAAGCCCGACGCTGAAATCGCCGCCCACCTGGGTGAAGTGCTGTGGGCCAGCGGCCAGCGCGACCAGGCGCTGGCCATCTGGCGTGAAGGCGCGGCACTGAATGCTGACAACGAAACCCTGCTGGAAACGCTCAAGCGCCTGCGTGTGAAGCTGTGATCCGGCTTGCTGCGCAGAGGCGGCGGCACGTAATTTTTGCCGCGCTTCTCGTTACTATATTTTTAATAGCTGGTTGTGCACACCCCACAAGGGCTACAGGCCTGGAAGTGGGGTCTCGTCAAAATGATGCCGAAACCGCGCTTTGGCGGGGCCGTCTGGCGCTACGGGTGGCTTCCGACGCCACGCCAGCCCAAGGCGAGTCTGGCGCGCCGCCCCCAGCGCAGTCTTTCTCTGCCAGTTTTGAGTTGACTGGCAACGCGCAAACCGGCGGGCTGCTGCTGTTCTCGCCCTTGGGCACTACTGTGGCTGAGCTGAGTTGGACGGCGCAAACCGCCAGCATGCGGGCCGGGGGCGAAACCCGCTCGTTCGGCTCGCTTGGCGAATTGCTGAAACAGGCCACCGGCACAGAGATTCCCGTGGCCAGCCTGTTTGCATGGCTGGCGGGGGACAACCCAGCGACACAAGGCTGGCTGGCAGACCTTTCGCAATACACGGTCGGTCGAGTCATCGCCAGACGTAGCGATCCGCCACCCGCGGTTGAGTTGCGGCTGATTATCGAAAAATAGGCCTACTGGCGACACCCGTATTTTTCGAATGTTGAGTCTTGAATTCAAACCAGCGCAGAGGCACTTTTGATCAAAGCCCTGTACGACGTCATCGCGCCAGCCAAGCTCAACCTGTTTTTGCACATCACGGGCAGGCGGCCTGACGGCTACCACATCATCCAGTCCGTCTTCATGTTGATTGACTGGTGCGACACGCTTCACTTTGAACTTCGATCAGACGGCCAAATCAGCCGGGAAGACCTCGGCACGGCGCTTCCTAAAGACGATTTGATTGTGCGGGCGGCACGTGCCTTGCAAGCGACAGCGGGCGGCTCCTCCGATGCGGCTGTAAATGGAGTTCACATTGGCGTGCAAAAGCACATTCCGGCCGAGGCCGGCATGGGCGGCGGATCGTCTGACGCGGCATCCACCTTGCTGGCGCTGAATCGCCTATGGCAGCTTGATTTGCCGCTGTCAAAGCTGGTGAATATTGGGCTTGCCCTGGGTGCTGACGTGCCCTTTTTCCTTTACGGACACAATGCCTGGGTCGAGGGCGTGGGCGAGAAAATGACACCCATCGCCTTGCCAGACGGGCAGTTTGTGGTGGTTAAACCACCCGATGGCGTGCAAACGGCAACGATTTTCCAGCACCCTGATCTAAAACGGGACACACCAACTGCTATAATTTCTGGCTTTGCTGAAAACCCTTTTGGCTTTGGTCACAATGACCTGCAAAGTGTTGCCCAGGGCATGTGCCCCGGAATCACCCAAGCGCTGGCCTGGCTCGCAGACTTTGAGGGGGATTCGAACCAAGCCTTGAATCGGGGATTGAAGGGCCGCATGACAGGCTCCGGAAGCGCAGTTTTTGCGAAGATGGTCGGCAATGGAGCACTGCAGGCGAACTGGCCGAATGTGCCAGAAGGATTTCAAGCCAGGTTGTGCAGCAACCTGCAAGCGCATCCCCTGGTGGGATGGGCTGTTGCTGACATGTAACTGTCGGTTTTTGAGTTGGTTAGTCGGTTGATTCTTAGGTCAACCAGTGATCCGGTTTGTCGGTTGGCAGCATTTATGCCGCTGACCCGTGTAGGGGAGTCGCCAAGTTGGTTAAGGCACTGGATTTTGATTCCAGCATGCGAAGGTTCGAGTCCTTCTTCCCCTGCCAAATCATTGTGTTTTGAGCATTTTGTTTTTTGCATTGCGTTTTTGTGGTCTGTGCATTAGTTATCCACTGTGCTTTAAATAGTGTCCGTCGCTCAAACTGAAATCCCCATGCACGCAGCCCAAACCCCTGATTTCATGGTGTTTACCGGCAATGCCAACCCGGCCATGGCGTCGGAAATTGCCCAGCATCTGAACATCTCACTGGGCGCGGCAACCGTAGGCCGGTTCTCGGATGGCGAAGTCACGGTCGAGATCAACCAGAACGTGCGGGCACGCGATGTATTTGTGGTGCAGAGCACGTGCGCGCCAACCAACGAAAACCTGATGGAGTTGCTGATTATGGTGGACGCGCTCAAGCGGGCGTCGGCCGAGCGCATCAGCGCGGTGATTCCGTATTTTGGCTATGCGCGGCAAGACCGCCGCCCGCGCTCCAGCCGCGTGCCCATCACCGCCAAAGTGGTGGCCAACATGTTGCAGGCGGTGGGCGTGGCACGTGTTTTGACTATGGATCTGCA
Organism: Rhodoferax sp.; assembly: GCA_025358555.1. Lineage (GTDB taxonomy): Bacteria > Pseudomonadota > Gammaproteobacteria > Burkholderiales > Burkholderiaceae_C > JANYCG01. The sequence continues at coordinate 15,839 of JANYJD010000062.1, read as the reverse complement.
TGCGGACCAGATTCAGGGCTTTTTTGACATTCCGGTGGACAATATTTACGCCTCGCCGGTGTTGCTGGCCGATTTGAGGCAAAAGAATTACGAGGACTTGATTGTGGTCTCGCCCGACGTGGGGGGCGTGGTGCGGGCACGTGCCATCGCCAAACAGCTCAACTGCGACTTGGCCATCATCGACAAACGCCGCCCCCGCGCCAATGTGAGCGAGGTAATGCATGTCATCGGTGAAATTGATGGCCGCAACTGCGTGGTGATGGACGACATGATCGACACCGCCGGCACGCTGGTCAAGGCCGCTGAGGTGCTGAAAGAGCGCGGCGCTAGAAAAGTCTATGCCTATTGCACGCACCCCATTTTCTCGGGCCCGGCCATTGAGCGCATTGCCAACGGCTCGGCGCTGGATGAAGTGGTCGTGACCAACACCATTCCCTTGAGCAAGGCCGCCTCGGAATGCAAAAAAATCCGCCAGCTCACCGTGGCACCGCTGATCGCAGAGACGATCCAGCGCATTGCCAAAGGTGAGTCGGTCATGAGTTTGTTTTCGGACCAGGACACCCTGTTCTGATCTGAAGCAAGTAGCGGCTCCAGCGCTGATATTCGGCGCGCGGGGCCTTTTTTAAACGGAGCCGCACTGGTCGCGGTGGGCTCTTTCAGGAGTTAATTATGAAATTCGTCGCTTTTGAGCGCGCCATGCAGGGCACGGGTGCGAGCCGCCGTCTCCGCATCACCGGTCGCACGCCCGGCATCGTTTACGGTGGCACTGGCCAGCCGCAACTCATCGAGCTTGACCACAATGCCCTGTGGCATGCCCTCAAGAAAGAGGTCTTCCACTCCACCGTACTGGACATGGAAGTGGCCGGCGCCGAGAGCAAGGTGCTGCTGCGCGACGTGCAGATGCACCCGTTCAGGCAACTCGTGCTGCACATCGATTTTCAGCGCGTGGATGCCAACACCAAGCTGCACATGAAAGTGCCATTGCATTACAGCGGTGACGAAAATTCGCCTGCCGTGAAGACCGAAGGTTGCATTGCCAACCACGTCGTCACTGAAATCGAAGTTAAATGCCTGCCCGCTGACCTGCCCGAGTTCATCGCGGTTGATTTGAGCGGCCTGAAAAAAGGTGCTTCGCTGCATCTGGCCGATATCGTTCTGCCCAAAGGCGTGACGGCTGTCGTCCACGGCAAGAACAACCCGGTTCTGGTGTCGGTGGTGATGGTGGCAGGTGCAGAGCCTGCGGCCGAAGCTACTGCAGACGGCGCAGCAGCCCCAGCGGCTGCCGCCAAGGCCGCTGCGGCTCCGGCAGCTAAAGCTGGCGCGCCGGCAGCCAAGGCTGGCGCGCCGGCAGCCAAGGCAGCGCCTGCTGCCAAAGCGCCGGCGGCAAAAGCCCCTGCAGCGAAAGCACCTGCCAAGAAGTAATCTTCCGCGGCCTGCTTGTCAACGGCCCGCTTGTGCGGGCCGTTTTGTTTTTTCAAGGCCCGTTTTGCCAGGACGTCATAATTCTTCATGATCCGCTTATTTGTTGGCCTGGGCAACCCAGGCCCTGACTACGAAGCCACCCGCCACAACGCTGGTTTTTGGTGGATTGACGCGGTCGCGCGTGAGCTGAAAGTCAACATGGCGATGGAAAAGAGCCACCACGGCCTTGTTGGCCGCACCGCGGTCAACGGGCAAACGGTATGGCTCCTCAAACCCCAGGCTTTCATGAATGTGTCGGGTAAATCAGTGGCGTCACTGGCGCGCTTTTACAAAATTGCGCCGCAGGAGATTCTGGTGGCGCATGACGAGCTGGACCTTGTGCCGGGCCAGGTCAAGCTCAAGCTTGGCGGCAGCCATGCCGGGCACAACGGCCTGCGTGACATCCATGACCAGCTTGGCACGGACGACTACTGGCGCCTGCGCCTGGGCATTGGGCACCCAGGTGTGAAGTCAGAAGTCATTTACTGGGTTCTGAAGAACCCTTCACTAGACCACCGCCTGCAGATTGATGAGTGCATCACCCGCGCGGTCAAGGCCGTGCCCCTGTTTATCGCTGGCCAGATGGATGCCGCCACCCTGCTGGTGCACACCAGTAAGCCACCGCGCCCCAAACCGCCGCGAAAGCCGAAGCCAGTCGATCCTGCCGCACCAGACCCGCTAGGCACCCCGCTGTACCCGCAATCCCCATCCCCCAAACCACCAGGAGTAACTCAATGCGCCATAGAATCCTGAAAGCTATAACATTAATAGCTATTTGTGCAATACCAACGTGGGCTAACGCTCAAAGTGCCTACCGATGTGGCAACACGTACAGCCAGACGCCCTGCCCCAATGGCAAAACGCTTGACGTGACCGACAGCCGCACGCCTGATCAGAAAAGGCAGACCGACGCGGCCACCGCCAGCAGCGTAAAAGCCGGTGATACCCTGGAAAAAGCGCGCCTGGCGCAGGAGAAGCGCGATCTGGCAGCCAACAAGGCCCGGCCGGTGATGGTGGTTCCCGCCGCAGCGCCGAAAGTGGCAACCGAGCCGCAACCCAGAGCCCACGCAAAACGCAAAAAGAAAACATCACCGTATTTCACCGCGCAGGCGCCGCGCGAGAAGAAAGAAAAAAAACCAGCCAAGGCAAAGAAAACCGCGTCTGGCCAGTCGTGAATTAAGGCACACCAGCCGACTGGCCAACTAATAGCCAGTAGCAGGTTTTGCCTCAGCGATTGACTGCGCCGGTGCCTGCGGTTGCATCTGCTGGTTTGCCTCTGCATTGACCTCTGCATTGACCTCTGCATTGACGTTTGCTTTAACCTCTGCCTGAAGTCGCCGGTATTTTTGCCACAGCGTCTCGTTGTCTTCCACAAACTGCGGGTTGACGGGAATGCAGGCCACGGGACAGACCTGCACACACTGCGGCTCGTCAAAATGGCCTACGCATTCAGTGCATTTGTGGGGGTCAATCTCATAGATGTCCGGGCCCATGTAGATGGCCGCATTGGGGCACTCGGGTTCGCACACGTCGCAGTTGATACATTCGTCGGTGATGATCAGGGCCATGGTTATCATTATCCCCGCCGCCAATCAACACCACACATGGGCCTGTTTCTCCTTAAACGCTTCGCCACGCTCATCGGCACCTTGATCGGGGCGTCCATCGTTGTTTTTCTGGTGCTGGAGATACTGCCGGGAGACGCCGCCCAAATTCTCATGGGGCCAGACGCTTCGCCTGACGCCGTGCGTGCGCTCGCAGCCAAGCTGGGGCTGGACCGGCCACCGCTGGAGCGATACATAACGTGGGTCAGTGGCATGCTCACAGGGGATTTGGGCACCAGCTACACCTACAGCTCGCCCGTGCTGGACCTGGTGCTGGAGCGCCTGGCCGTCACCGTGCCGCTGGCCGTGATGGCCATGCTGCTGACCACCGGGGTAGCGCTAAGCGTGGGCATTTATGCGGCCATGCGCCACAACCGCGCGGGCGACGTGGCGCTGATGGGCTTGACCCAGGTGGGCATTGCCATTCCCAATTTCTGGTTCGCGATTTTGCTGATTTTGCTGTTTTCAGTGCACTTGCAATGGTTCTCGGCGGGTGGTTTTCCGGGTTGGTCCGATGGCATTGCAGACGCTTTCAAATCGCTGCTGCTGCCTGCGCTGTCTTTGGCTGTGGTGCAAGCGGCGATTCTGGCGAGGTTCACCCGCTCGGCCGTGCTGGAGGTGCTGCGCGAAGACTTTGTGCGCACCGCGCGCGCCAAGGGGCTGTCAAGGCGTGCCACGGTGTGGAAGCACGTGCTGCGCAACGCGATGATCCCGGTCATCACGGTGATGGGCTTGCAGTTTGCCGAGCTGCTGGCGGGCACGATTGTGGTGGAGAACGTGTTTTACCTGCCAGGCTTGGGGCGGCTGATTTTCCAGGCCATTTCCAATCGCGACCTGATCGTGGTGCGCAACTGCGTGATGTTGCTGGCCGCCATGGTGGTGGTGGTGAATTTCATCGTGGATGTGCTGTATGCGGTGATTGACCCACGGGTAAAGGCAAGCGACATATGACCGCGCCTCACAGTGCCGCACAAGGGGTGCCAAACGGTGATCCATTGCGTGCAGCATTCGCCGTCTCAAAACCTTCTGCACACCCGCCATCATTCTGGTCGCGCGCCGCGCAAAACCGCAGCTTCGCGCTTGGCGCAATTCTCACGCTGCTGCTGGTCTTCGCTGCCGCGCTGTCGCTGGTCTGGACGCCGTGGTCGCCCTATGAGATTGACATGGCGGCCAAGCTGCAAGCCCCCAGCCGCCTGCACTGGCTGGGCACCGACCCATTTGGGCGCGATGTGGCGTCGCTGCTGCTGGTGGGCGCGCGCAACTCCATTCTGGTGGGGGTGATTGCGGTTAGCATCGGTTTGCTGGTGGGCGTGAGCCTGGGGCTGATGGCGGCCGCCAAGCGCGGCTGGGTGGAAGAAGTCATCATGCGCCTGGCCGATTTCACCTTTGCGTTTCCAGCCATCCTGTCGGCCATCATGATGACGGCTGTGTTTGGCGCGGGCATCGTTAACTCGATCATCGCGATAGGCATCTTCAACATCCCCAATTTCGCGCGCGTGACGCGGGCGTCGGCCAACGCGGTCTGGTCGCGCGAGTTTGTGCTCGCAGCACGCGCCTGCGGGCTCGGGCCGCTGCGCATCACACTGCACCATGTGCTGCCCAACATCGCATCGGTGCTGATTGTGCAAACCACCATCCGCTTTGCCATTGCCATCCTGGCCGAGGCCGCGCTGTCGTACCTGGGCCTGGGCACGCAGCCGCCCAACCCATCATGGGGGCGCATGCTGGCCGAGGCGCAGACGCTGTTGTTTCAGGCCCCGTTGCTGGCCGTGTTCCCCGGCGTTGCAATCGTATTGGCCGTGCTGGGCCTGAACCTGCTGGGCGACGGGCTGCGTGACGTGATGGACCCCCGGCTGGCGCGCAGGCGTTGAAATAAATGCCACTTCTTGAAGTCGAAAATTTAAGTGTGCATTTGCAGACGCAGCGTGGGCCCGCGCAAGCGGTGCGTGACATCAGTTTTTCACTGGCGCGGGGCGAAACGCTGGGGTTGATTGGCGAGTCGGGCTGCGGCAAATCCATCACCGCTTTGTCATTGATGGGCCTGCTGCCCGATAGCGCCACGGTGGCTGGCAGCATCCGGTTTGACGGCCAGGAACTGGTGGGCGCGTCTGACGATGCGATGCGCGGCCTGCGTGGCAACCGCATTGGCATGATTTTCCAGGAGCCCATGACGGCATTGAACCCGGTGCACACCGTGGGCCACCAAGCGGCCGAGCCGTTGCGCCTGCACCGGGGTGCATCACGTCACGGTGCCCGCCAGCAGGCCATCGCGCTGATGGACCGCGTCGGCATTGCCAATGCAGCGGGCCGCTTTGATGCCTACCCGCACCAGTTTTCCGGTGGCCAGCGCCAGCGCATCACCATTGCCATGGCGCTGGCCTGCGGCCCCGATCTGCTGATTGCCGACGAGCCCACCACGGCGCTTGACGTGACCCTGCAAGGGCAGATACTCGATCTCATCAGTGACTTGGTGCAAGAGCGTGGCATGGCCCTGATCTTGATCTCTCACGACCTCGGTGTGATAGCACAAAACGCCGCCCGAATGATGGTGATGTATGGCGGCAGCGTGGTGGAGAGCGGGCCGACCCAGGACGTGTTTGCCAACATGGCACACCCGTACACGCGTGGCCTTTTTGGCGCGCGGCCCAGGGTGGGTGCTGCACGCGGCGCTCGCTTGACCACGATTGCGGGCAGCGTGCCTGAGCTGATCGACCTGCCGCAGGGCTGCCCGTTTGCTGACCGCTGTGCGTTTGCCGTGGCGCAGTGTGGGGTCGAGCGGCCGCCGGTAACGCTTTTGGGCCCGCCGCAAATAAGTGCAGGCCGGAATGTGGAAGGGAATGCACAAGGTTCGGCCAAGCCCCTGAGCCGCCACACGGCATACTGCTTTCGGCTGGCCGCGGTGGCCGCCGCCGCTGAGGCACCAACCGCAGCAGCGCCTATTCCGGCCGCCGGGCAAGCCGCATGACCGCGCCGTTGCTTCAAGTCAACCACGTCACGCGCACCTATGTGCTGCCGCGCGAGCACCTGTGGGGCAAACCTCCGGTGGTGCAGGCGTTGCAGGGTGTGAGCTTCACGCTCGACGCCGGGCGCAGCCTGGGCGTGGTGGGCGAGTCGGGCTCGGGCAAGTCCACGCTGGCCCGTGTGGTAATGGCGCTGGAGCCGCCTACGGCTGGGTCGGTGCAGCTGCTCGGGCAGGATTTGAACCAGTTGGACCCATCCGAGTTGCGCACAGCCCGGCGTAATTTCCAGATGGTGTTTCAAGACCCTTACGGCTCGCTGGACCCGCGCCAGACAATTTTCAAAATCATCACCGAGCCGCTTGCCGCACTCTCGCCGACCAGCACCACACCAGACCGGCGTTCGCAGGCCGCAGACGTGCTCGCCTCCGTGGGCCTGCGGACCAGCGACCTCGACAAATACCCCCACGAATTCTCTGGTGGCCAGCGCCAGCGCGTAGCCATTGCCCGCGCCCTCATCACCCGCCCGAAGCTGATCGTGGCCGACGAGCCCGTCAGCGCGCTGGATGTGTCAGTGCAGGCCCAGGTGCTCAATCTGATGCAGGATTTGCAACGCGATTTTGGCGTGACGTATTTGCTCATCAGCCACGACCTGGCCGTGGTCAACCACCTGTGCGACGAGGTGGCCGTGATGTTCCAGGGCCGCGTGGTGGAGCAAGGCGCGCCGCAAACGCTCTTCCACAACGCGGCGCACCCCTACACCCGTGCCCTGCTAGACGCCGTGCCGCGCATGCAACCCGCCCTATCACCTGGGATGAGAAAACGAGCGCCCTCCGTCACGCCGCGCGTGCACCCCGCCACCGCCTGCCCCTACGCGCACCGCTGCCCCCAGGCGCAGGCGCAGTGTGGTGACGCCCGCCCTGAGTTGCGGGAGATATCTGCTGGCCACTTAGTGGCGTGCCACCTGGCCTGAACGCCCCAGGCGACGTCAGCGCAACGCTGCCCATCGCTTCCGGAACGCGCAGGTCAACCCGCTGGGCCCGCCCACGTTAGGGGGGCTGGGTTAGTGATATCGTTCGCCCAGTTATTCTTGATTGCCTTAATTTTTGACAGAAGGACCGTTCTTATGATCAACCGCCGCAGCGTTTTGACTTCTTCTGCCGCCAGTGCAGCCCTTGCTTCACTCACGTTTGAGGCGATGGCCCAAGGAAAAAAAGACTCGGTCGTCATTGGCATGACCCTGGAACCCACGCCGGGGCTGGACCCGACCGGCGGCGCGGCATCGAGCATTGCTGAGATCGTGCAGTACAACGTGTTTGAGACCTTGACAAAAATCAACAGCGACGGCAGCGTGGCGCCGCTGCTGGCCGAGAAATGGGAAGTCTCGCCCGACCTCAAAAGCTACACCTTCACGCTGCGCAAGGGCGTCAAGTTCCAGAATGGCGAGCCCTTCAACGCACAGGCAGTCAAGTTCTCTTTCGAGCGCGCGGCCAGTGAGAAAAGCACCAACAAAGACAAGCGCACTTTCAGCAGCATGGAAAGCGTGGCCGCGATTGACGAACACACCGTCGTTATCCTGAACAAGGAACTCGACCCCGACTTCCTGTTCCTGATGGGCCAAGCAACTGCCATCATTGTCGAGCCCAAAAGCGCGGACACCAACGCCACCAAGCCCGTTGGAACCGGCCCCTACAAACTGGACGTGTGGAACAAGGGTTCGTCTGTAGTGCTGAGCAAATGGGACGGCTACCGCAGTGCATCTGCCGTCAAGATCAAGAAGGTGACCTTCCGCTTCATCAGCGACCCTGCCGCGCAGGTGGCGGCATTGCTGGCGGGTGACGTTGATGCCTTCCCGCGCGTTACGCCGCGCAGCGTGCCGCAGTTCAAGAACAACGCGAAGTTTCAGGTGCTCGTCAGTGGCTCACGCGCCAAAACCATCCTGGCCATCAATAACAAGAAGAAGCCGCTGGACGACGTGCGCGTGCGCCGCGCCATTGCCGCTGCCATTGACCGCAAGGCAGTAATCGAGGGCGTGGGCGACGGCTACGGCGCGCCGATTGGCAGCCACTATGTGCCCGGCGCTTTCGGCTTTGTCGACACCACCGGCATCAACCCGTTCAACATTGAAAAAGCCAAGGCGCTGCTGGCCGAGGCCGGCATCAAGACGCCCTTGGAGTTAAGCCTGAAACTACCGCCACCGCCCTACGCACGGCAGGGCGGCGAGGTGATTGCAGCGCAACTGGCCAAGATCGGCATCATTGCAAAAATTGAAAACGTGGAGTGGGCGCAATGGCTCAGCGGCACCTTCACCAACAAGAACTACGACCTGACCATCATCTCGCACGTGGAGCCGTTTGATCTCGGCAACTATGCCAAGCCCGGCTACTACTGGGGCTACGAGTCGCCCGCCTTCAACACTCTGTTTAACCAGATCAAGGCCAGCCCGCGCCCGGCCGACCGCGCCAAGCTGCTGGGCGACGCACAGCGCATGCTGGCCAATGAGTCAGTAAACGCTTATTTGTACCAGCCGCAGTGGATCACGCTGGCCAACAAAAACCTCAAGGGACTGTGGAAGGACATGCCGGTTTTTGTGAATGATTTGTCGGCTTTGTCTTGGGGTTGACACCCTTGTCCGCTGATCCGAGTGCCCAGTCTAGTCACGTTCCAGTCTTGATCGCCGGTGGCGGCCCCGTGGGCCTGACACTGGCTGCGTTGTTGGCCCATTACGGCGTTGAAAGCCGCGTGATCGAGGCCGACGGCGGCTATTGCACTGGCAGCCGGGCGATTTGCGTGTCGCGCCGCTCGCAGGAGATTTTGGGCTGGGTGGGTGCAGACCGCGCGTTGGTTGACAAAGGGCTGTCGTGGGTTGGAGGGCGCAGTTTTTACAAAGACACCGAGGTGCTGCACTTCGAGATGCCGAGCGAGGCGACGCAACGCTTTGCGCCGATGGTCAACATCCAGCAGTACTTCATTGAGGAGTACGCCCACAAGGCGGCAATGGCTGCGGCGACCCGCGCAGCGGTTGAGTGGGGCAGCCGCCTCACCGCAGTTCGGGCCGTTCGTCCAGAAGGTGCAGCCCGGGGTTCGCCAGATGCGGTCGAGGTTGACGTGGTCACGGCCGGTGACGGTGCTGGCCAGGCCGCCACCGCGCGTACCCTCACCGCAGACTGGCTGGTCGCGTGCGATGGCGGGCGCAGCACAGTGCGTGAGCATTTGGGGTTGCAACTCAAAGGCACGCAGTACGACGGCAAATATGTCATTGTGGACATTCGCCAGAAGACGCAGCGCGCGGTGGAGCGCCTGGCCTGGTTTGACCCGCCCAGCAACCCGGGCTCCACGATTCTGATGCACCGCCAGCCCGACGACGTGTGGCGCATTGACTACCAGATCCGCGACGATGAAGACCCGGTTGAAGCCGTCAAACCCGACAACGTGTTGCCACGTGTGCAAAGCCACCTGGCCATGATTGGCGAGCTGGAGCCGTGGGAGCCGCTCTGGATTTCGATCTACAACGCCAAATGCCTGACGCTCGAGCGCTACCGCGAAGGCCGTGTATTTTTTGCCGGAGATGCCGCCCACTTGGTGCCGATTTTTGGCGTGCGTGGCCTCAATTCAGGGCTGGACGACGCGGGCAACCTGGCGTGGAAACTGGCGCGGGTGATTCAGGGTAAATCGCCTGAACGTCTGCTGGATTCATACTCACCCGAGCGCCGCCATGCCGCTGAAGAAAACATGGCTTTCGGCGCCAAGAGCACGGAATTCATGGCACCGCCTGATTTCGCGTTTCGGCTGATGCGAGAGGCCACCTTGAAATTGGCACTGAGCGACAGCAAAGTGCGCTCGCTGATCAACCCACGCCAGTCAACGCCCATCAGCTACACAAGATCTCCCCTGAACGGGTCCGAGCAGGGTGAATGGACGCACGCGATGGCCGCACCCGGCGCACCTGCCCCTGAAGCGCTGCTGAATGGCCCGCAAATTACATGCGACGCGCCGGGTCAGCCAGCACCTTGGCATTTGACCAGCCGCTGGGGCAAGGAACTGGTGGCGCTGGCATTCAATCCAATCGACGCATCCAACACTGCATCTGCGCTAGCCGCGCACGGCGTTGAAACAATAAGCATCACACCGTTCAACGACACCTCAGGCCAAGCATGGCAGCGCTATGGCCTGCCGCATGCGCAGGCACAGGGCCTGGTGCTGGTCCGGCCAGACGGCTATGTGATGGGCCGCTGGCGCGCGCTGGACGCACCACCGGTGCTCGACGCCCTGCGGGCGACGGGACTGACGCTATGACCGATGCAGATCTCGATCAGGCCTACACCGACCTGTGCACTGCCATGGCAAAAGTTGGCGAGGCACAGGCACCGCTGTTCTTGAGCATGGTGTGCCTGTCGATGATGAGTCGGTTTGAACAAGCTGATGACGTGTTGCCACTGATTGCCAATGCACAGGCGCAGTGTGAAACTGGCAAGGTGAACCAAGTTTGACGGCGGGAGCGACCATGCATCTTCACGATTTGACATCCCACGAACTGTTGCGCGGTTACCGCTCGGGCGAGTTCTCACCAGTGGAGGTCACAAAGTCCGTGCTGAACCACATTGCGCAGTGGGAGCCGCACATCTACGCCACTTACCTGCTGCGCCCCGAATTGGCGCTGGCGCAGGCCAGGGCCTCTGAGGCGCGCTGGTTAAAAGCTGCGCCTTGCGGGCCGCTGGACGGCGTGCCGGTCACCATCAAGGACAACATTGCAACGCTGGGCGACCCCACGCCACTGGGCACTGCTGCAACCGCGCTCACGCCCGCAGCATACGACGCACCGCCCGCCGCCCGCCTGCGCGAAGCCGGTGCGGTGATGATTTGCAAAACCACCATGCCCGACTACGGCATGCTGTCCAGCGGGTTGTCGAGCTTTCACGCGCTGGCGCGCAACCCGTGGGACGTGCGCAAAACGCCGGGCGGCTCCAGTGCCGGGGCCGGTGCTGCGGCTGCGGCGGGTTATGGGCCACTGCACGTGGGCACCGACATCGGCGGCTCGCTGCGCCTGCCCGCTGGCTGGTGCGGCATCTTCAGCGTGAAACCCAGCCTGGGCCGCATCCCGATTGACCCGCCCTACACCGGCCGCGCCGCCGGGCCGATGACGCGCACCGTGGCCGATGCGGCGCTGATGATGCAGGTGCTGTCGCTGCCCGATACGCGCGACAGCATGAGCCTGCCACATGGAAAGATTGCGTGGGACGAATTTGACAGCGGCGCTGATGCATTGCGTGGCCTCAAAATTGGCCTGCTGCTGGACGCAGGTTGTGGCCTGGCAGTAGAGCCCGAAGTGCTTGCAGCCATTGAAGCCGCTGCCAAATTGTTTGAGCAGGCTGGTGCCCACGTCGAAACAATGAAACCCTTCATGACCCCCGCCACGCTGGACGGCCTGGACCACGCCTGGCGCATGCGCTCGCACCTGGACCTGGCGGCGCTGCCTGCCGACAGAAAGGCAAGCGTGTTGCCCTACATTACCCAATGGGCCGACAGCGCGGCCAGCATGACCGGGCCGCAGGTGTTCACCGCCACCAGCCAGGCCTACATCACGCGCGTGGCTGCGGTCACCGCGTGCCGAGCGTTTGACTACGTGATCTCACCCACGTCACCGGTGGTGGCTTTTGCAGCGGAACTGCCCTCCCCCACCAACGACCCGCTGCACGGCCTGGAACACATCGCCTTCACCGTACCCTACAACATGTCCGAGCAGCCCGCCGCCAGCATCAACTGTGCCTACACGAAAAGCGGTTTGCCGATTGGTTTGCAAATTGCAGGCCAGCGTTTTGACGACCTGGGCGTGCTGCGGGTGTCGCGTGCGTTTGAGTTGCTGCGCACCGGTCAGCGGCCCTGGCCGGTTGTGCCTCAGTCTTAAAAAGCTACTATTAATATAGCATACTATGCAATAAGGACAACGGCTAGAGGCGAATTTGACTATTTTTATCGGGAAGTTCGTGAGTTGTCGCCAGGAGTGACGCCCTGGTTGTCGCCCGATTCATACTCGGCTTCGTCATCCAAAGCGCTATCCAGCTCGCCACCGGATTTAACAATCATCACCGGCACCCCGGCCGCGTGCAGCACCTCGTTGGACACCGACCCCAGCAACGCACTGCGCAGGCTGCTGGTGCCGCTGGCCCCCATGACCACCAGGTCGCAACCGAAGCGCTCCACAATGTCAACCAGGGTGTGCGCCGGATCGCCCGAAGCCACCTCGCATTCATATGAAATATTCGCCTCGTCCAGCAGGGCCTGCGCGGCCAGCAGCGTGTGGGCGCCGGCTGCAGCACTAACCTGCTCCAGCACTTCTGGGTCATGCGCCACCACCAGTTCGTACAGCGTGGACGGCTCCTGCACATTGGCCAGCACCACGCTGGTGTTGAGGCCGTCGCCGGCCATGCGGATGGCAAAACGCACCGCCTCCAGGGAGATTTCCGAGCCATCTACTGGCAGCAATATTTTCATGATTTTCCTTTGTGCATTGTCAAATTTCGGCCGCTCAACTTTTTGCCGCATCACTGTCCAAGGTCACTGGCCACAGACCAGCCGCTATTCTTTTGGCAGACTTTGCACCTTGGCCATCAGGCGCGCCAACACCGTGGGAGAGACAAAATTATCCACCTCGCCGCCCAGCAGCGCAATCTCGCGCACGTAGCTGCTGGAGACGAACTGGTACGTGTCGCCGGGCATCATGAACAGCGTTTCCACATCCGGCATCAAACTGCGGTTCATGCCGGCCAATTGGATTTCGTAATCAAAATCGGTCACCGTCCGCAAGCCCCGTACCACAGCTTTTGCACCCCGCGCCACCACAAAATCACGCAGCAAGCCCGAGTAGCTTTCGACCGTCACCTGCGAATAGGGCTTGGCCGATTCGCGCACCATGTCCAGCCGCTCGGCCAATGTGAACAAGGCATTTTTCTTGTGATGACCCGCAGCCACCGCGATGATGACCCGCTCAAACAACCCGGTTGCGCGGCGCACGATGTCTTCGTGGCCACGGTGGACGGGATCAAAAGTGCCGGGGTAAACCGCAATCACGTTATTGGCCATGGCGCATCCTGTTCAAACAAGGGAAGTCTGTGTAGGTTCTGGGTTGTGCTGGGCGAAGCGGAATTCTTCGAGGTCGCGCCCGCACTGTACATCGTCTGTCAGGCAGCATGTCAGCCCGGACGTCAGGCAACAGCGCGTTTCATCAGGTGGGCATGCACCGCGCCCGCCTTCAAGTGGCGGTGCAGCACCAGCCCGGCGCTGGCCAGTTGCGCATCAGTCAATTTGACCGACGCTTCCAGGTAGACAAAACCCGTCGTCGCCACGGCGCGGCCAGCCGCCAGCAATGCGGCATCGAACAGCGTGGAACTGAACGGTGCGGACTTAGGTTCAGCCGAATCAAACGGCGGATCCAGAAAAATAACGTCCATGCACCCCGCATCAAGCTGGCGCAGCGCCGCAACCCCATCGCCGCGCACGATCTGCGTCATGCTGGCCTGAAGCTGAAGCTGAATGCGCTTGAGCTGCTCCACCAGCGCCGTGTCTTGCTCCACCAGGCGCACCTCGGCCGCGCCGCGCGAAGCCGCCTCAAAACCCAGTGCACCGGTGCCCGCAAACACGTCAATGCAGCGCCAGCCCGTCAGGTCTTGGCCCAGCCAGTTGAACAGCGTCTCGCGCACCCGGTCGGGCGTCGGCCGCAGGCCGGGCTTGTCAAAGACTTTGAGCTTGGTGCGCTTCCACTGGCCGCCAATCAGCCGGACTTCATGGCTTTGCGGCGCTGCGGCACGCCTGGGTTTGACAGGGCGGGCGGGCCGGGCAGACCCGCCAGGCGTATCGAATTTGGTTGTTTTCATCGGTGCAGCTTACCCTAGGGTGCTGCCCCAAGCGCGCCCCGCAGTGGCGGACCCGACCAGTGCCACTGCCGGTTGCGCCATAGCGGTGACCGCCGCTCTGAGCGGCAAGTTCGGTGCCAGCAACCAAAAGTAGCAGAGACGTTGGGTGCGTGGCGGTGGCACCAAGGTGGCAAGGGGGTCCATGAGCGCCTTGTCCGTAACACGGCCTGAGGCAGGAATACAGCATGGAAGCGATAGCGATAGCTCACTGGCACTTCGCGCGGCTAACTGAGCGACTTGCCTTTGTGCTGCTCGGCGCAGAAGTTCCAAAGGGGATTAAGCTCAAATCGGTCCTGCTGAGCCGTGAACAGTGGTATGACCCGTTGCACTGGCAGTCGATACGTGCCACGGCAAAGCAGAAGAGCTGAATACTGCTCCCGATGAAATAATCTCGGCATGCGCTCATCGATGTCCAAGCGAACTTCAGCGAACACTAACCCATGAACATTGAAATCGACGACCTCACCCGCCCGGCCATCCATGCGCTGCTCAATGAGCATCTGCAGAGCATGTATGCGCTGTCGCCGCCCGAAAGCGTCCACGCGCTTGATCTTGCAAAGCTCCGCCAACCCGGCATCACTTTCTGGTCGGCTTGGGAAGGCCCGCTGCTGCTGGGTTGCGGCGCGCTCAAACTGCTGGAGCCTCAGCTCGGCCAACCCGGCCAACTTGGCAGCGAACGGCAGGGTGAGAGACACGGTGAAATCAAATCCATGCGCACCCCCGCCGCATTGCGCCGCCAAGGTGCCGGGCGCGCCATCCTCGCCCACATCATTCACTTCGCACGAGCGCAGTCGTACGCCCGCCTGAGCTTGGAGACCGGCTCGCAGCAAGCCTTCCAGCCCGCCCACATGCTCTACCAAAGCTTTGGCTTCACCGTCTGCGGGCCGTTTGGGGACTATGTTGAAGGCCCCTACAGTGTGTTCATGACGCGGCGGCTGTAGCCGGGGCCTTAGCGACGGCCTCAGCGGCAGCCATTCACGCGCGGCCCTGGTGGGTGGCGCCGCCAGATTGGCACTGCGACCGCGTACCCACTGCTCGCCGCCTTTCTGGGCTTGGTTTGCACGTCGGGGGCGTCTGAAATGCCGTTTTCAGCAAGTTCATACAGTATAAATAGCCTGTAGCCCTCGTCCACAATGCATAGTCAGCTATATATTCTGTAGTAACATACAAAACTCAGGTCAGACTCCGAGTCCGGCGCGTTCGCCAACCGGGTTTGCGTGGCGCTACCGGCCATCACCCCAACCCTCTCCCGCACGCGGGAATGGGAGCGAAGTCAAAGCTTGTCAGCGACTGATAAACCCCAACGATTTAGCCGCGAGGAATCAAATCCCGTTTTGTAGGCAAGTGCAATTGCCGACCTACTTTGCAGCATCCACCTCGCCCACCACCACAGTCACCATGCGCTGCGGCTGCAGCTTGCGCGCAAACGCCGCCTTGATGTCGGCCAGGGTGACTTTGTCTACCTGCTGTGTCCAGGTGTCCAGGTAGTCCAGCGCGAGCTTGTTCCACGCGATGTTGGCGACGTTGTCCAGCAGCTTGGCATTGCTATCAATGCGCAGCGCGAAGCCGCCAATCAGGTTGTCTTTGGCGGCTTTAAGCTCGGCCTGCGTGGGGCCGTCAGCGACAAATTTGGCCAGCACGTCGCGCGATACCTGCACCGCCTGGTTGGCCTGGTCGGGCCGCGTCTGCAGGCCGATGGTGAAGGCGCCGGCGTGCAGCGCGGGGGCGAAATAGCTATAAACACTGTAGCTCAAACCCCTCTTCTCGCGCACCTCAGCCGTCAGGCGCGACACAAAACCGCCGCCACCCAGAATGTAGTTGCCCACCGTCAGTGCAAAGAAATCCGGGTCATCGCGCTTGAAGCCGGGCTGGCCGATCAGAACATGCGCCTGCGCTGATTCAAACGG
>JANYJD010000002.1 GCA_025358555.1 Rhodoferax sp. | reverse complement strand
TTGCTGCCGCCATAGTGGGCCGAATCCGTGTTCAGCCGCTCGCGGTACGCGCCGGGTTGTGGCACGCCCAGGCGGTAACCTGTTTGAATGGTGGGCGTGAAATTGGACACTACCACCATGAAGCTGCTGGTATCGTTGCTGTAGCGTATGAAGCTGATAACGGACCGGTCCGCATCGCTGTGGTCTATCCACTCAAAACCCGCCGGGACGAAATCCATGCTGTGCAGCGCGGGTGTGTTGCGGTAGATGTCGTTGAGGTCGCGCACCAGGCGTTGCACACCCTGGTGCAATGGCGCATCGAGCCCATCCTCTAGCAAATGCCAGTCCAAGCTCTGGTCATGGTTCCACTCCCGCACCTGGGCAAACTCGCAGCCCATGAACAGCAGCTTCTTGCCGGGGTGGCCAAACATGAAGCCGTAGTAGGCCCGCAGGTTGGCAAATTTTTGCCAGGGGTCGCCCGGCATTTTGGCCAGCAGCGAGCCCTTGCCGTGCACCACTTCGTCGTGGGAAATCGGCAGCACAAAATTCTCATCAAAGGCATACACCATCCCGAACGTCATTTCACCGTGGTGGTGCTTGCGGTGAACCGGGTCACGCGCCATGTAGGCCAGCGTGTCGTGCATCCAGCCCATGTTCCATTTGTAGTGAAAGCCCAGGCCTCCTGCGTAAGTAGGGCGGGACACGCCGGGGAAGGCTGTGGACTCTTCGGCCATGGTCACGGACTGGGGCCGTTCGCTACCCGCCACCTCATTCAGGCGTTTCAGGAAAGCGATGGTCTCCAGGTTCTCGCGCCCGCCATGCGCATTGGGAATCCACTCACCGGCCTGGCGGCTGTAGTCGCGGTACAGCATGGAGGCCACGGCATCTACCCGCAGGCCATCCACACCAAAACGTTCCAGCCAGTACAGCGCATTGCCAATCAGGAAGTTGCTCACTTCGGTGCGACCCAGGTTGTAGATGAGCGTGTTCCAGTCGTTGTGAAAGCCTTCACGCGGGTCAGCGTATTCGTACAGGTGCGTGCCGTCGAAATTAGCCAAGCCATGCGCGTCGGTGGGGAAATGCGCAGGCACCCAGTCCAGCAGCAGGCCGATGCCTTCAGCGTGGCAGCGTGCCACAAATCGCGAGAATCCCTGCGCGTCACCAAAGCGTGACGTGGGCGCGTAAAGCCCGATGGGCTGGTACCCCCAGGAGCCATCAAACGGATGCTCGCTGATGGGCAGCAACTCCAGGTGCGTGAAGCCCATGTCTCTGGCAAAGGGCACCAGAGTGTCTGCCAATTCATCCCAATTGAGCCACCGCCCGGCACCGTTGCTGGAGCCGTCCGCAACGCGCCGCCAGGAGCCCAGATGCACTTCGTAAATGCTCATGGGCGCGTCCAGCGCGTTGGCGGCCTGGCGCTGTGCCGACGGGGCAACCAGCGGCGGCATGGGGGCCACCACGCTGGCCGTGGCGGGCCGCAATTCGGACTGCCGCGCATAGGGGTCAGCGCGGGCGGACAGCAGCGAGCCATCCCGCGCCCAAATCTCAAATTTGTAAAGCGCACCTTCCGACACCTGCGGCACAAACAGCTCCCACACGCCGCACTCTATCCGCAGGCGCATGGGGTGCTGGTGGCCGTCCCAATAATTGAAATCGCCCACGATACTCACGCGCGAGGCGTTGGGTGCCCACACGGCGAAGCGGGTTCCTGCAATACCGTCCAGCGTCAAGGGATGCGCACCCAGCACTTCATAGGGGCGCAGATGCGTGCCCTCGGCCAGCAGCCACACGTCCAGCTGAGTCAGAAAAAGCGGCACTTGTGATGCTTGGTTTGCGCTGTCTGGCGGTTTGACCGACGCACTGCGTGGCAGGTTGGGTTTGGGTGGCATGCCGTGCGGAATTTCTATGATGTTTCGTGTCAGGGCTCAATATGCCAGATTAGCCGCGCGTATTCGTGTATCGTTCTGTCGGACGAAAAAACGCCCATGCCGGCCACATTGGCGATGGCCTTCTGGCACCACTGCGCGGGCGTGCGGTACAGGTCATCCACCTTCGTCTGCGTGGCGACATACGACTCATAGTCGGCCAGCAGCATGTAATGGTCGCCGCCCCACAGCAGGGAATCGACCAGCGGGCGGTAGCGGCCTGGCTCATCGGGTGAAAACTGTCCCCCCGCCACAGCGTCGAGCACTGCCTTGAGCAGCGGCGTGTTCTCGTAAATGCGGATGGGTTGATAGCCGGTCTGGCGCAGCGCACGAACTTCAGGCGTCTTCAGGCCGAAGATGAAAATATTGTCATCGCCGACGTTTTGCCGGATCTCGATGTTGGCCCCATCGTCCGTGCCAATCGTCAACGCGCCATTGAGCGCAAGTTTCATGTTGCCGGTGCCCGAAGCCTCAGTGCCGGCCGTTGAAATCTGCTCCGACAGGTCCGCCCCCGGCATGATGATTTCTGCGACCGACACGCCGTAGTTGGGAATGAACACCAGCTTCAGTTTGTCGCCCACGCGTGGGTCGTTGTTGATGACTGCGCCCACGTCATGGATCAGCCGGATGATGGACTTGGCCGTGTGGTAGCTCGAAGCTGCCTTGCCTGCCAAGATGACCGTGCGGGGCACCCACTGTGCTTGCGGGTTGGCCAGAATGGCCTGGTAGCGCGTGACCACATGCAGCACGTTGAGCAGTTGCCGCTTGTACTCGTGAATGCGCTTGACCTGGACGTCAAACAGGCCGTCGGCGCTGACCTTGACGCCGGTGGTGCGCTCCATGTAGCTGGCCAGGCGGACTTTATTGGCGCGTTTGACGGCCATGAATTCTTCTGCAAACGACGCATCATGGCTGAGCGCTTTCAACTGCTTCAGCTTGTCAAGATCAAGCCGCCAGAATGTGCCCAGCGTGTCGTCCAGCAGCCCTGCCAAGCCCGGATTCGCCTGCGACAGCCAACGTCGTGGCGTGACCCCATTCGTCATGTTGGTGAAACGCTCTGGCCAAATGCTGGCGAAGTCGGCAAAAATGGTCTGCACCAGCAATTCGGAATGCAGCGCCGACACGCCGTTGACTTTGTGGCTGCCCACGATGGACAGATGCGCCATGCGCACCCGGCGCTCGCCGTTTTCATCGATCAGCGAAAGGCGCGACAGAAAGCCGTTGTCGTTGGGGCGGTGTTTGGCGGCCAGCTCCAGAAACTCCTTGTTGATGCGGAAGATGATCTCCAGGTGGCGCGGCAGCACGTGCTGCATCAGGCCGACCGGCCAGGTTTCCAGCGCTTCGGGCATCAGCGTGTGGTTGGTGTACGAGAAGGTCTTGCAGCACAAAGCCCAGGCGTTTTCCCACGGCATGCCGTGGTCATCACACAGCACACGCATCAATTCGGCCACACCGATGGCCGGATGGGTGTCGTTGAGGTGGATAGCCACCTTGTCAGCCAGATTGGCCAGTGTGGGGTACTCGGTAAGGTGCCGCGCAACCAGATCCTGAATGGACGCCGCTACAAAGAAATACTCTTGTTTCAGACGCAGCTCGCGCCCGGCCGGTGTGCTGTCGTTGGGGTACAGCACCCAGGAGATGTTTTCGTATTCGTTTTTGGCACTCGCAGCGCGTGCGTAGTCACCCGTGTTGAAGGCGCCCAGGTCGATGTGGGCAGGCGCTACCGCTTTCCACAGGCGTAGCGTGCTGACCTTCTGAGTGCCGTGGCCGGGGATGACCATGTCGTAGGCCTTGGCGGCGACCTCGCCTGCGCTGCGCCAGACGGTTTTTTCCCCCATGTGTTCCACCCAGCCGCCAAAACGCACGGGATAAGTGATGTCGGCGCGCGGAAACTCCCACGGCGTGCCGTCTTGCAGCCAGGGGTCGGGGTATTCCGTCTGGCAGCCGCCCTGAATGTCCTGCGCAAACATGCCGTATTCATAGCGAATGCCATAGCCGAACGAAGGCAGGCCCACCGTGGCCATGGAGTCCAGGAAGCAGGCCGCCAGCCGACCCAGGCCGCCATTGCCCAGCGCAGCATCTGGCTCTCGGTCTGCCACGTCTTCCAGCGTTTGGGCGTGCTGGGCCAGGCCCTGGGCGGCGCTGCCGGTCAGGCCCAACGCTGCCAGTGCGTTGGAGAGCGTGCGGCCCATCAGGAATTCCATCGACAGGTAAACCACCCGGCGGGCCTTGGCGGCACGGTCGCGCGCCTGGGTTTCGACCCAGCGTTGGGATAGCTGCTGGCGGGCTACTTGGGAGACCGCCTGCATCAGGTCGGTGGCTGATGCGTCGGCCGCCGCAACGCCTACAGTGCGCAGCAAGTGTTCTTCAATTTGCGCGGCCAGTGCATGTTTTGCAATCGGCGGGCTTGGGGTCACGGGAGCATCCTTTGATAAGCTGCTAGGCGGAATAAGGGGGCGAAACATCGACAAGGACCCTGTGCAAGTATCGGGCCAGCCTCAGAGGCAGGCTTGCGCGGCACAATTCTCGCATGCGGTAACCAGGTGGTAATTGAAATGCAATCGAAATGCACTCCTTGGGCAATCGGGAATCCACGCCCGGTATTAAGATGGCAGCGAAGATCACACCGCCGTTGTGCATGTCCTAAAAAACAGGAGACACCATGAGACCCGAAGAGATTGCGCTGAGTTTTGATTTGCCCAAACGCACTGTCGCCCTTGTGCTGGCAGGCGGGCGCGGCAGCCGCCTGATGAGCCTGACCGACCGGCGGGCCAAACCGGCGGTGTACTTTGGCGGCAAGTTCCGCATCATCGATTTTGCGCTGTCCAATTGCCTCAACTCCGGCATCCGCCGCATTGGCGTGATCACGCAGTACAAATCGCACAGCCTGCTGCGCCACCTGCAGCGCGGCTGGGCCTTTCTTAAAAGCGAGATGAACGAGTTTGTCGACCTGCTGCCGGCCCAGCAGCGCACGGACGACGAGAGCTGGTACCGGGGTACGGCCGATGCCGTCTACCAAAACCAGGACATCCTGGCCAGCTACCGCTCGGTGGACTACGTGGTGGTGCTGGCGGGCGACCACATCTACAAGATGAACTACGCCATCATGCTGGCCGACCACGTGGCCAAGGGGCGGGACTGCACCGTGGGCTGCATTGCGGTGCCGCGCGCCGAGGCCTCGGCCTTTGGCGTGATGGCGGTGGACGACAAATACACGATCACCGAGTTTGTTGAAAAGCCGGTTGATCCGCCTGCTATGCCGGGCCACCCCGACAAGTCGCTGGCCAGCATGGGCATCTACGTGTTCAATGCGCGCTTCCTGTACAAGGAGCTTGAGCGCGACATGGCCGACCCCGATTCCAGCCACGACTTTGGCAAAGACATCATCCCGCGTGCGGTGCGCAATGGCAACGCGGCGGCGCACCCGTTTGAGCTGAGCGCCGTCGGCACCAAACTCAAAGATGTGCCTTACTGGCGCGACGTGGGCACCATTGACGCCTATTGGGACGCCAACATCGACCTCACTGCCACCGATCCGCTGCTCAATCTGTACGACACACGCTGGCCAATCTGGACCTGCCAGGAGCAGTTGCCCCCAGCCAAATTTGTGCACAACGTGGACGACCGCCGGGGCATGGCTATTGAGTCCACCGTGTCGGGCGGCTGCATCGTGTCGGGCAGCGTGTTTCGCTCGCTGCTGTTCTCCAGCGTGCGGGTGCATTCCCATTCCAGCGTGAACTGGTCTGTGCTGCTGCCGGGCGTTCAGGTAGGCCGTGGCGCGCGCCTGACTCGGGTGGTGGTGGACCGGGGTTGCAGCATTCCCGATGGCATGGTGATCGGCGAAGACCCGGTGCAGGACGAGGCACGCTTTCACCGCAGCCCGA
>JANYJD010000208.1 GCA_025358555.1 Rhodoferax sp. | reverse complement strand
GTTGTCATTGCATTGGGCAACCAGGTCAGCCTCGTCAGTCCACGGCAACAGGGCCAGCACCGGGCCAAAGATTTCTTCGCGGCACAGGCGCGCGTCGTTGCCCAGGCCTTCAAATACCGTGGGCTGGTAGAAATAGCCCTTCTCATAAAGACCGCCACTTCTTTCGTCATCTTTCGGCCGCGCGCCACCCGTGAGCAGCTTGCCGCCTTCGTCCAGGCCCATCTGCACATAGCGCTCAATGCCTGCACGGTGGCCGCCACTAACCAGCGGGCCCATCTGTGTGCTCTCAAGTGCCGGATCACCAACGCGCAAAGCCTTGGCGCCAGCCAGCAGCCGACGCTTGAATTCTTCGTACACGCCGGCATGCACAAAGGCGCGCGAGCCCGCGATGCAAGACTCGCCGCTGCTGCTGAAGATGCCATACAGCACACCCGCCACAGCATGGTCCAGGTCGGCATCGGCACACACGATGGTGGGTGACTTGCCGCCGAGTTCCAGCGATACCGGCATGAATTTTTTAGCCGCCAGTTTGGCAATGCCCAAGCCCACCGACGTGCCGCCCGTGAATGCAATGCGCTTGACCAGCGGATGCCGCACCAGCGCATCGCCCACCACCGAGCCCTTGCCAGGCAGCACGCTGATGATGCCGGGCGGCACACCGGCGGCCTCGGCAATGCGCGCCAGCTCAATCGCCATGCGCGGCGTGATCTCGGCCGGCTTGAACACCATGGCGCAGCCGGCGGCCAGCGCAGGCGCCATCTTTTGCGCCTCGCTGGCAATCGGCGAGTTCCACGGCGTGATGGCGCCCACCACGCCCAGCGGCTCGTGCAGGCTCATGCTCATATAGTCGCCACGCTGCGGGGTCACGGCGTCTTCAAAGGTTTCGCACACCGCCGCAAAATACTGGAAGGTGCCGGCCGCGCTGGCCACCAGACCACGTGTCTCGGTGATGGGCTTGCCGTTGTCCAGCCGCTGCAACTGCGCCAGCTCTTCTAAGCGCGCGCGGATGCCTGCGGCAATGCGGTGAAGTATGGCCGCGCGCTCGTTGACCTTGAGCCCGGCCCAGTTGGGCTTGAGACGGGCAGCCTGGGCGGCCTGCACGGCTTCGTCCACATCCGCCACCGTAGCGGCATTCAGCGTAGCGACCGCGCTCGCATCGGCCGGGTACTCGGTGGTGTATTGCGGGCCGCTGGCATCGCGCCACTGGCCGGCGATCAGGGTTTTGAGGTGTTCAGTCATGGCGTGGGCATTCAAGTCTTGCGCGTTCAAATCGTGATGGCCGTCAAATGGTGAGCGAGCTCGCCCGGTTGTTCAAAAACCGCAGCGCCGACAGCACCGTGAGTGCGGAGGTTTTGGGGTTGTCGGCCAGCGGCTTGCCACGCATCTCGATCTTCATTTCGCCGAAGGCACCCTTGGCATAAATCTCGTGCACGTTCTGGGTCACGTTGGGGTCGGAGATCAGCCGCACCTGCGTGGCGTCCAGGCCCAGACCGGCCAGTGCGATGGTGGCGGCGACGTTGGCGTTTTTGGGATAGAGTCTTGCGGCTTCGCGGGCGCTTGCTTCTAATATAATAGCTGTTTGTGCATGTGGAACAAGGGCTACAGCCTGTTTTCCCTCTGAAAATGGCACATTTTCCGTAGTTGAAGCTGTTGCGGCAGGTGCCCAGCTCGACGGCGGCTTGCGGCCCGTGTAGGTCACTTCATCCAGGCCCGCAAGCCGTGCTGCCGCCAGCGCCTCAATGCCGCCAATCGCGCCGCTGAGCAGATGCACCTGCGTGCCGCCTTGCGTGGCTGCGTCGGCCAGCCGCTCGGGCAAGCCTGGCTCTGCCAATGCGCCGACTGACAGCACGGCGCACTCGGTGCCGCGTGCCAGGGCTGGGGCCACGTGGCTGGCCAGCGCTTCGTGGCCCGCGCATTCAAGGACGAGGCTTGCATCGGCGGGTACTTCAGTCACCGCCTGAGCAGCGGCCACCGCCCCGGACATCTGATCAAGTGCCAACTGATTCAGTGCCATCTGCACCTCCGCCAGGCGCTGCGAGCGCACCACCACGTGGGTGACACGCACGCTTGCCGACCCCTGAAGCCTGGCGCAAATAGACCGGCCAATGGCACCAAAGCCGATGAGCGTGACATTCAACACCGGTTCAGTCCTTCTTCAAAATCGGTCCGGCAAACTTGGCGGCAAACGGCCCCCAGGCCTTCATGTCCACCTCCACCATCACCGGGCCGCTCAACTGTGCTGCCTGCGTCAATACTTCGCGCGTGTGTTTGGGGTTGGCGAGGCGAAAGTGCGGCAATTTGAGGCTAGCGCAAAACTGCGCAAAGTCTGGTGTGTGCAGGTCTACAAAGCAATGGCGGCTGCCGTAAATGTCGTCCTGGATGTTCTTGATGACGCCGTAGCAACTGTCGTTCATCACCAGCAGCAGCACGTTGGCTTTTTCCTGCACGGCGCAGGCCAGCTCGCCCACGTTGAGCATCAAGCCACCGTCACCCACCAGCGCCACTGTTTTGCGGCCCAGTGCGTGCGTGGTGTCGGCAATCGCCACGCCGATGCCCATGGCCAGACCCTGGCCAATGCCGCCGCCAAGGGCGTGCACGCCCGCGCGCGGATGGTCGAGCACCGGGGCACGGTTGCCCCACATGCTGTTGGACAGCGTGATGTCACGCACCCACCAGGCCTGGTTTTGGTAATCGTTTTTCAGCAGTGCTGACAGCTCATTTTTCAGCGTCAGGTACGGCCCCAGGCCCTCATCGACGTGGGCTGATGCTGCGGTTTTGGCGCGCTGCACGTCGGCTACCAACCTCTTGTCCACGTTCATGCGGCCTTCGAGTAAATCCGCCAGCGCATGTAGCGTTTGCTGCGCGTCGCCATGCACAAAATAGTCGCTGGCATAGCCCCGGTTGTGCGCCAGCGGGTTGGCGTCAATGCGGTACAACGCTTTGGGCAGCTTGAGCTTGTAGTGCAGCGTCTCATTGCTGCGCAGGCGCGAGCCGACCACCAGCATCGCGTCACACGTTTGGTACAAATCTTCCGCTGGTTTTTGCAGGTTGAAAGAGCCCAGCGTGGCCGGGTGGTCTTCGGCAATGATGCCGCGCCCCTGCACCGATGTGACCACGCCCCAGCCCATGGCCACAAACCGCTCCACCGCCGCCCGTGCGCCGCGCGCGCCGCCGCCCAGCCACAGCAGCGGGCGCTTGGCTTGCAACAGGCGGCCGGCCAGCGCCTCCATGGCGGCAGCGGGTGCGGCCACTGGCGTCCAGGCGATGGGTGCCAGGTCCGCAGGGAGGGCCAGGCGGCTGGCCTGGATGTCGATGGGGATTTCAATGCTGACCGGCCCGCACGGCGGCGTGAAGGCCAGGCGCGCTGCCTCACGCAGTGTGGCCAGCGCGGTCTCTGGGTTGCGGATGCGAAAAGCCGCCTTGCTCACCGCCTGCAACATAGCCAGTTGGGCCGGGGCTTCGTGGATGAAGCCGAGGTCGCGGTCCAGGTACTCGGCCTCTATCTGGCCGGTCAGATGCAGCATGGGCGTGCCGGCCGTCAAAGCCTCGACCAGCGCGCCAGCGGCATTGCCTGCGCCTGTGCCGGTGCTGGTGACGCACACGCCAAGCAGGCCGGTGACGCGCGCATAGGCGTCAGCCATGTTGCAGGCCCCGGCCTCGCCGCGCGCGGAGACAAAACGGATGGCTGTGGCTGCATTACGGCGTGTGTGGAACGCATCCAGAATCGGCATGTTGTGGATGGAAATGACGCCAAAGGCGGCACGGGTGCCGCACTGCTCCAGAAAGCGCACGGCCAGTTCGCCGACGGTGATTTGCACAGGTTCTTTGACAGCGGTTTCCGAGTGGTTTTGTGACATGGGGTGACTCAGCGAGATAGGGAAGGAAGGAGCGTGGCGCAATGCGACGTGGGGCAGCTCACGCAAACCAGTTTTCCAGAGACGACGACGCCCCTACGGAGCCCTGTGGCGCATGGCTGATGCGGTGCGTCAGCTTGGCGGCTGCCGCGCGCACCTGGGCCACCAGTGCGTCCAGGTTGGCAGCGTCTACGTGGGCTTCGGGCACAGTCACGCTCACGGCTGCGGTCACCGCATGGCGGTCGTCCATCACTGGGGCGGCGATGGTGGAAATACCGCTCTCAAACCCGCCCTGGCTGATGCCGTAGCCGCGCGCTGCGTCTTCCTGCACCATGGCCTTGAGCGCGGCCAGCGTGGTGGGTGTCTGCGGCGTGAAAGCGCGCAGGCTGGTGCCCGCATACAGCGCCTTCAAATCGGCCATGGACAAATTGGCCAGCAGCACGCGCCCCAGCACAGTGGCGTGTGCGGGCAGCCGGGCGCCCACCTGGATCGAGTTGAACAGCGTGGCGCGGCCGGCCGCCTTGGCCACAAACACCACCTCGCGCGCGTCGCGCACCACCAGATGCGCGGACAGGCCGGTGGCGTTGCACAGGTCGTCCAGCACCGGGCGGCCATGCTCGGTGAGTTCCATGCTGGCCAGAAACTCAAAGCCCAGGCGCAGCACCGCAATGCCCAGCTTGTAATTGGCGCTGTCGCCCACGCGCTCCACAAAGCCCATGCTCTCCAGCGTTTGCAGCAGGCGAAACACGGACGCGCGCGGCAAATCCATGCGGCGCGACAGCTCGGCCCCCGTCAGCTCACGGTCGTTGCGCTTGAACTCGCCCAGCAGTTGCAGGCCCCGCTGCAAGGCTGGCACCAGGTAACGGTCGGCGGGATCTTTGAACCGCACGCTGTTGCCGCGGCTGTCGTCGCTTTTGTCGCTTTTGTCGCTTTGTCCCGCACCTTTGCCCAGGATGTTACCCGCGTTGTGGCCCACGTTGCGGCCCACGTTTTCAGGTTTCATGGGGCCACCTGCGCCGTTGCCGTTGCTGTTGCCGTCGCTGTGACTGGCGCCATGACTGGCGCTGGCAGCCCAATCAACCGCGTCACCTCATCCGCAGCTTCAACTGCGCATGCATGCCCCACTGCCCCCAGCGAAACGTAAGGCGCTTTGATGTATGCAGCAGCCTGCTGGCAGCCTGCGGGCGGCGTGATGGTGTCAGCGCTGCCGCTTGCCACCAGCACGGGTGGGGCCGATTTCCCCGCGTGTTTTGCTGCCTGATCTGCCAAGCGGCTCAGGTCTGACAGCAAATCGCCCCCAGCCAGCATGCGTGCCGCCTGCGCATACCCGCACGGGTTGATCAGCGCCATGCCGTGCTGCACAAACGCCACCTGGTCCGCGCTGGCGCTGCCAGACAGCATGGCCGCGCCCCGTGCCTGCGCCATGCCGGCAGGGCCGAGGCGGGCCAGAGTGTCAAGGCGGTCTTGCAGCTTTTTCTGGCGCTCATCAGCTGGTGCCCGGGCATAACCCTGCGCCGGAGCCAGCAGGATCAGGCGGCCCACGCGCTGCGGTTGCTGCGCCGCCGCGCTGGCAGCCATCAGGCAACCCAGCGAATGCCCAACCAATATAAAACTTGACGCAACCGCAGCACTTGCTGCATCACTCTTTGCATCCTGCGCACGCCGTGCATCCATCGCATCCAGCCACACCCACACGCGCTGTGCATAGTCGGCGGCGCTGGGCGCATCCATCGGCAGGGCGTCGCTTGCGCCATAGCCCGGCGCGTCCCAGGCCAGCAGGCTAAATGTGGGGTTCAGCCCAGCCGCTTCGAGTTGCGCCAGCCAGTTAGCCGAGCTGGACCCAATGCCATGCAGCAGCACGTGCGTCGGCTGGGCCGCTGCACCCGACTGCCGGTAGCCAATCTGCCCCAGCGGTGTGGCGATCCGGTGCAAGGGGAACTGCTTAAGGCGCTGCAGCAACGATGCGGGCACGGGATCGGACGTGGCGGCGTGGGCTGTCATGAAACCATGTCCCAACTCAAGAAAAACCGGACGTTTTGCATAAAATACGCCCGTAGCCCTTGTCTATAGTGCATAGGTAGCTATTTATTTAATAGTATTTGCAGTAACGGCAGCATTGCGCTTGATCTTCGCCAGCGGGCTGTCAGGCGGGTACACCGGCGTGATGGGCTGCGGCGAGCCCAGCATCACGCACATCAGCGCGTCTTCGTCCCCGAGGTTGATCTCTTCACGGTACACACCGGGCGGCACCGAGATGAAGTCGCGCTCTTTGAGCACCGACTCCCAGCGCTCGCCGTCTTTCACGCAGATCACTTTCATCATGCCGCGCATCACAAAAAACACTTCTTCCACGTCATAGTGGATGTGCGACGGCCCTTCGTGCCCCGCCGGAATCACCATGGTGGAAAACGTGAAGTGCGAGGCCGGCACGGTGTTGCTGTCGGCCGCAATGCCGGTGCCGCCGGTGCCCATGTAGCGCATCTGGGCGCGGCGGTATTTGGGGTCGTAGTCGGCCTGGAACTTCAGCGCGTCCCAGTCGTAGCGCCGCGTGGCATAGCGCGCCACGCGGCCCTCCATCCACTGTGCAAACGACTGGCCGGGTGCGCGCAGCATGGCGCGCTGGATGTCGGCCTCAAGCGGAATGTTGGCGTTGAGCAGGCCGCGTTCGTTGAAGATCGGCTGGTTGGCGGCGGGGGATGCGTTCATTTCAATTCCTTAGTTCATGACAAAGCCGCCGTTAACGGGCAGCAACTGGCCGGTGATGAATCCGCTGGCGCGCGTGAGCAAAAACAGCGCGGCCGCATTCACATCCTCAGGCACCTGCGGGCGCTTGATGGCGCGCCCCTGCAGGTAAAAATCATGGCGATCCTCGGGCACATACTGCGTCGCCTCCACCAAAGTCAGGCCCGGGGCGATGGCGTTGACCGTGATGCCCTGCCCGCCCAGCTCGCGCGCCATGCTGCGGGTCATGGCAATCACCGCGCCCTTGCTGGCCACGTAGGCCATCAGCCGGGGCGCGCCCCACAGGGCCGTGTCAGACGCAATGTTCACCACGCGGCCACTGCCCGATGCCGCCAGAAGCGGCGTGGCCGCTACGGTTACCAGCCAGGTGCCGCGCACGTTCACGCCCATCACCTGATCCCAGGTGCTGGCCGCAAGTAGCTCCATGTTTTTGCCGCCCGAGTTGGTGATGGCGGCATTGTTGATGAGGCCGTCAATGCCGCCCATGGCCTGCGCCGCTGCCGCCACGCCGGCTGTAATGGCCGCACCGTCCATCAAGTCCATCGACACATAGTGGGCCCGCGCGCCCAGCTCGGCCGCCAGCGCGCGGCCACGCTCATGCAGCACATCGCTGATCACCACCTGCGCACCGGCGGCCACCAGCGCGCGGGCAAACGATTCGCCCAAGCCGCGTGCCGCGCCGGTGACCAGCACACGGCGGCCTTGCAGCGCAATTTCAGGGGGTAGGTTGGCAGGGGTCATTTTTGGCACACGTCATGTCCGATAGAACTGTTGCTGGACGTGCATGAGGTTGGCCCCACTCACGCCGGCACGATCTGGATCGACACGCGCCCTTCATGCACGCGCACGGGGAAACATTTCACGTCGCGCTCGCCAATCTCGGACAGGCATTTGCCGGTAGCAATCTCAAACCGCGCCGCATGCAGCGGGCACTCAATCACGCCGTCTTCCTGAAACCCCTGCGACAACAGCGCAAATGCATGCGGGCAGATGTTGTCCAGCGCGTGCACCGTGTCGTCCAGCAAAAACAGGCCCACGCTCTGGCCATTCACCTCCACGCCCAGCGGGAAATCAGGGTCAAGCGCGTCGCGCGCGGCCACGTCGTGCCAGGGTGCATTGGGGTCAGTTGCAGGGTGACTCATAGGACGCTTTCAGGCAAAAAAACGAGGGTAATTCTGGGCTGGCAACTTTATTTTGTGTTTTATTAGTAAAACAATGATTCACTAATGATTTATTATTGACCGCTTCGAGCCTTGCGTCAAGAGAAAGTTGACAAAAGTTGTCGGGATTTTGAGCGTCAACCGGACGGGATGAAATCGGTGACGCGGTGACGCGGTGGAGTGGGCAAGAAGTACGGCCGCAACCGCTGGCGAAGGACGGAGTCGCAATCACCCTCCTCCGAGCTGGCCCAAGCTGCGCTCAGCCGTGGGCACCGCAACCAGCCTCCACCAGCCTCAACCTTACTGCGGTGCGTTGGCGTGCTGCCCCAAACTGAGCCCAGCTGCGCACCACGTGTTCCCGCGCGTTGCCCCCAGCCCCCGCATCAAGGGCGGGTTACGAGGCCTTCACCCCCATCTCAAGCGTGTTTCTTGATGGCCGCCGCCAGCGTCCCCACCAATTGGTCGATGTGCGACTTGTCAACGATGAAAGGCGGTGCCAGCACCAGCGTTTCACCGGCCGGCCGGATCAGCACGCCCTTGTGGAAGCATTCCAGAAAGATGTCGTAAGCGCGCTTGCCCGGCAGGCCGGCAATGCCGGTCAGCTCCACCGCACCGGCCAGGCCCAGCGTGCGGATGCCAATCACATTGGGCAGGCCTTTGAAGGCGCTGTGCATGGCGTCACCCAGGACCTTGCCCATTTCGCCCGCGCGTGAAAACAAGTTTTCCTGCTTGAACAGGTTCAACGTGGCCACCGCTGCCGCGCAGGCCACCGGATGGCCGGAGTAGGTATAGCCGTGGAAGAACTCAATGACGTGCTCGGGATTCTTGTCGTTGGCCGCCATCATCGTGTTGTACAGGTGGTCACGGCAAATCACGCCGCCTAGCGGTATCACGCCATTGGTCACGCCCTTGGCAAAATTCAGCATGTCGGGCACCACGCCGTAGTAGTCGGCAGCAAAGTTGGTGCCCATGCGGCCAAAGCCGGTGATGACCTCGTCAAAAATCAGCAAAATGCCGTGCTTGTCGCAGATCTCGCGCAGCCGCTTGAGGTAGCCCTTGGGCGGCAGGTACCAGCCTGCACTGCCCGCCACCGGCTCCACGATGACGGCTGCCACATTGCTCGGGTCATGCAGCGGCAAAATGCGGTTCTCCAGTTCCAGCAAAATGTCTTCTTGCCACACCGGCTCGGTGCCATGGATATAGGCATGGGTCACCGGGTCGTGAATGAACCGCAGGTGGTCCACACGCGGCAAAAGCGCGGTGCCAAACATCTTGCGGTTGGCCGGAATGCCACCCACACTCATGCCGCCAAACCCTACACCGTGGTAGCCGCGCTCGCGGCCAATGAACATATTGCGGTGCCCCTCGCCGCGCGCGCGGTGGTAGGCCAGCGCGACCTTCATGGACGTGTCTGCCGCTTCAGACCCCGAGTTGCAGAACAGCACCTTGTTCAGGTCGCCCGGCGCCATGGCGGCAATCATCTCGGCGGCTTCAAAGGCACGGTTGTTGCTGGCCTGAAAGGCGGTGGCGTAGTCCAGCGTGTCCAGCTGCTTCTTGATTGCCTCGTTGATGGGCTTGCGGTTGTGCCCGGCCGTTACGCACCACAGGCTGGAGATGCCGTCGAGGACCTGCTTGCCATCATGCGTAGTGAAGTGCATGCCGTCCGCCGCCACAAACACGCGCGGATCGAGCTTGAAGCTGCGGTTGGGCGTGAAGGGCAGCCAGTGGTTGTCCATGTTGAAGTCAATTTTTGCCATGAAAATCTCCTGAACTCATAATTGGGCTGGGCACTCAGTCATCATGCCACTTTTATGTTCGGCTGGCAGGGCCAGTTTCGGGGAAGTGGTGAGGCCAGTCGGTTCACCTGCCGGTTGATGCAGCCACCCATCTCGTTCCATACGTTTCAGGAGAATTGCCATGTCAGTCCATTCACTCGCCAGCTCCCTCGCGCCCTCACGCGGCCCCGACCAGCTCAGCCCTCTGGCCCAGGCCAAAATCCACTTGGCTGCGGCGCACCGGCTGGCCGTTCTGCACGAGCTGGAAGAAGGCATTGACAACCACTTCACGGTAAGCGTGCCCGGGCGCGATGACCAGTTTTTGATTCTGCCATTTGGCCAGCATTGGTCCGAGGCGCGTGCCAGCGACATGATGGTCTTCAACGAAGCCGGGCAAACCTTGGCCGGCAACGGCGTGGTGGAGCTGTCGGCCCGCTGCATCCATGCGCCCATTCACCGCATCACCGGCGCACGCGTGGTGCTGCACACGCATCAGACCTGGGCGATTGCGCTGAACATGCTGCAAGACAACCGCCTGCTGCCCACCAGCCAGACGGCAGCGTTCTTTCATGGCCACATTGCTTATGACGATGACTACACCGGGCTTGCCGATTCAACCGATGAGGGGGAGCGGCTGGCGCGGGTGATCTCTGGCGGGGCAACGCAAGACAAGCGTGAAAAATACGTCGTCTTCATGAAAAACCACGGCGTTGTGGTGACCGGCGACACCGTGGCGCAGGCTTACCGCAGGTTGTACAAACTGGAGCGCGTGTGCCGCAACCAGGTGCTGGCCATGAGCACCGGCAAACCCCTGTCGGTGTTGAGCGACGAGGTAGCCGCCCGCGTGCAAGCCAACAACCCGCTGGATCTGCATCCGCGTGAAGAGCGCGAGCGCCTGTACTTTGAAGCCATGATGCGCGTGCTGGACCGGGAGTTGCCGGGGTATGCGGATTGAG
>JANYJD010000358.1 GCA_025358555.1 Rhodoferax sp. | reverse complement strand
GCAAAACCTGCGAGGCGCGGCGAATGACAACGGATCGGCCACACCCAGCGTGGACGCCCAGGTCAGCGCGTCCGTGTTGACGGCGTTTGTGGTGGGGCGGTTGCAACGCTTTGCGCGCTCGGGTTTCAAGCGGCTGCCCTCGGAGCATTTGGAAGCCAGCCTGGCGCAGATGCTGTAATTCCATTTCCAAATCATCCGTGCAGTGTGGCACCTGCTTTGCGCAGGGCCTGCAAATCAAAGCAGTCCAAAAATTCAAATCGCTATACTTTATGTAGCTACTTATGCAGTATAGACAAGGGCTACAGGCATATTCACCCCCTAAATTACCAAAATTACCAGCCTGAACGGCGTCAATCGCGCCTTCGTCTCAATCAAAGTTCAGCAGCACCTTCATCGCCTGTGACCGGTCCGCCGCCAGCGTGAAAGCACGGGCCGAATCGCGGAAAGACAGCGTGGCCGATATCAGCGGCTTGACGTCGACCAGACCCTTGTTGAGCAGCTCAACGGCCACGGCAAATTCCTCATGAAAGCGGAAAGCGCCGCGAAGGTCAAACTCTTTGGCCACAATCGTGTTGATGGGCAGCGTCATCTCTCCGCCCAGGCCCACCTGCACGATGATGCCGCGTGGCCGCAGTGCATCAAACGCACCGCGCAGCGCGCCCGCGTTGCCGCTGGCTTCAAACAGCACGTCAAACGAGCCCTTGTCCGCCGTGAAGCCCGCCAGGCCTTGCGGGTTCTCCATCACGTTGATGGCTTCATCAGCCCCCACCTTGAGCGCCTTGCCCAGCGTGAAGGCGCTGACATCGGTGGCGACGATGTGTGTGGCACCGGCGCGCCGCGCGGCGATGATCAACAGCGCACCAATCGGCCCGCAGCCCGTAACCAGCACCCGTTTGCCCAGCAGCGGCCCGGCCCGACGCACCGCATGCAGCGCCACCGAAAGCGGCTCGGCCATCGCGCCCTCAGCATCGCTCACCCCTGCAGCAAGCCGGTGCGCCTGGTGCGTCTCGACCACAATCTCCTGGCGAAACGCGCCCTGCACGTGCGGGGTGCGCATGGCACTGCCGTAGTAGCGCATGTCCAGGCAATGATTTTGCAGGCCCTGCTGGCAATAAGTGCACAGCGTGCAGGGCCGGCTGGGGCTGATGGCGATGCGCTCGCCACTGACATAGCCGGTGACGCCAGTACCCACGGCCTCAATCACCCCTGCCACCTCATGGCCCAGCACCATCGGCTCCTTGACCCGCACCGTGCCAAAGCCGCCATGCTGGTAGTAGTGCAGGTCAGACCCGCAGATGCCACCACAGCGCACGCGCACTCGTAGCTGGCCGGGCCCGAGCTCGGGGGTGGGCAAATTTTCGACGCGCAAATCGCCTGCGGCGTGAATAACAAGGGCTTCCATAAAGCGGTTCCTGGTAAACGGTTATGTTTTAGAAAATTCAGGGCAGAAATCGTTGGGCAAAGTGGGCGAGGCCCGCGCGGCAAATGACAAGCTCGGCTCAGCCACCAAGCTGCGGCTTCTTGAACTTGTCCTGCAAAAATTTGGAGTGGTTCAAAAAAGCCTGCGCGTCCTGTGAGGCCAGGTCGTCGGTGAGCTGGGTTACCTTGGCGGCCAGGTCATCCAGCGTCGCGCTGAAGGTGTCCTGCGCAGTCTTACCGTTGTCCAGCATTTTGGTTGCGGCAAACTGTTTGGGGATCGACAGGTAGGTTTTAAGCGCGTCCGGCAGATAAGACAGCGCAATGTGCCTAGCGTGAAAGCTTTCCTCCAGGCTCAGATGCCCCTTGCTGCGCTCCCACTGGTCCAGCAGCCCGCCCAGCTGCGTCACCAGGGCCAGCACTTTGGCCTGCAGCGCGGCGGGCAGGCGGGCATCGGGGTTGTAGTCCACCAGTTGGCGCACCGAGGTGAGTGCGTTGACCATGCTGGTGCGTGCGTCGCCGTCGTCTTCAAACTCAAGCTCGTCCCACGGGTTGCCTTTGAGCTTGGGAAAGCCCAGCCACATGCCGCCGATGCCGAAGCCCGCGCCGTAGCCCAGCGCCGCCAGCGCCGCGCCGCCCCATGCGGTCAGGCCCAGGCCGCTGCCCACCAGTGCCACCGTGGCCAGGCCCAAGCCGCACCAGTTGGCGCTGGATTGCAAGACGCGGGTGACCTTATTCATCGCTACTAGCGTCGCTACTGAAACGCACGGATGTCCTTGAACACGCTGTAGAGAGATGCCTTGCGCGCATCAAACAGCCGCCCGCCGGTGGTGGCAACCAGGTCTTTCAGCGCCTTCTCGTTGGCCTCGCCAAAAAGCACCATGAAAACAGGGATCGCGCGTACGTCTTCGGGCAACGCCGCATAGGCGGTCTTGAACTCCTCCAGCCCACGGCCCTTGTTGTTTTCGCCATCGGTGAATGCCACCACCGAGTACTGGTAGCCGGGGTTTTTCGCCCGCTCTGCATTCATGTTGACCAGCGCTTGCAGCACCGCGTCATACAGCGCGGTGCCGCCCGCCATCTTGAGTCCATCGGCAAAATCACGCACCTCGGCCAGCACCTTTTGCTTGGCTTGCGACTCGGTCGACTGCTGAAGGCCTTGGGCCGCAGCTTTGGAAGCCGCCGGTAGCTCAAAATAAACCGGTGTGTTGACCGCTTCAGAGAACGTCAGCATCCAGACTTTCTCACGGCTGGTCAGGCGCGCGATGCGCCCGGTCAGCGATGCATCGTCGCCCGCGATGTACTGTAGCGCTTCTACCAGTTGCGCGCGCCGGCCGCCCTGGTTCATGCTGCCGCTCACGTCCAGCACAAAGGTAGAGGCAATCGGCGCGCGGAACTCATTCAAGTACGCGTCAATCAAGCCATCCGCCAGCGCGCGGTCGGTGGAGAAGGGTCTCCACCAGCATGCTGCCCTGCGGGAACAGGCTGCTTTGCGCGGCCGCCACTTCGCTGTTGACAGGCCTGCGCAGCGTGGTCTTGGCCAGCCAGGTTTGGGCCGCTTCGCCTTTCAGGTAAGCCACCACCTTTTGATACTGCTCGCGCTTTGCGTCGTTGAGCAGCATAAACGGGTAGTCGGCCGTGGCGATGCCTTCATGCGGGTAGACCAGCGTGAGCTTTTCCTTCAGCTTGCCGGATTCATTGAGCGACAGCAGCCAGCTCTCGTAGTTGATGAAGGCGTTGACGCGCGTGCCCTGCTGTTCGATGAATTTCTCGCTCAGGTAGGAGCTGTTGTCGCCCACCAGCTTGTAGCCCTTGATGAAGCCGGCGATGGCAGCGCGATTCACATCGGCGGCGGTCAGCGCTTCCGACTTTTGGGCGGCAGACGCCACCACGCCCATCAGCGCCATGAAGCCCTGGTTCGAAGTGGCCGGGTTGCTCAACGCGTATTTCAACTGGCCGTTTTGCGCCGCTTTGGCCACCACGCTCCAGGTCACTTTGGCAGCCGCAGCGGGCTGGTCCCAGCCCAATGCTTTGGCCTGGCTTTCGCTTACGCCCACCACGATGGGCGACAGCATGATTTTTTCCTGCAGCTTGACGCGCGCCTGGCCCGCCGGGTCCGACAGCAAGTACTTGGCGTTGGCAAACCACGCAGCGTCGGCATTGGCCTTGCCGTTTTGCACGGCCTCGGTGCTTTCCATGGTGCCGCCGAAGGTGAACTTGACCGGGACGCCGGTGGCTTTTTGTACCATTTCTGCCAGTGGCAAAACGTCTTTTAAATCACTGGTGGCCAGCACCGTGAAAGCCTCCGACGCAGCGGGCAAAGCCACCGGTGCGGGGCCGGGCTTGGGCGCGTCAGCGGGTTTCTTTTCGCAGCCGGTCAAGGCCAGGCCGAGCACCAGGCCCAGCACGCCTAACAATTTTTTCGCCAGATGTTTCATTGCGTCAAACCCCTGTGTGCATAGTCCCACATCATCGGCGACCTGCTACTGCCCCATTTCACGGCTGATAACGTCAATCATCTCGGCCATGATCTCAAAGCTGGGTGGGTCAATCACTTGGGTGATGCGTTCTTCCACCGCCAGGCCGGCTGCCTTGGCGCTTTGCACAAAATGGGCGGCATCGGCAATGCGGAATCCAAACTCCACCGCCAGCCGCTGCAACTCGGGCTGGGTAGACAGCAGCTCGCCCAGTTTTTTCGCGCGTTCGCTGCTGGCCACAAACACCACCTTGTTGAACAGCGTGGGCTGCGGGTACAGCAGCACCATGCCCGGCCCCAGGCCCTTTTTGGCCATGGCGTAATTGACGATCTGGTTCTCGTAAATCCAGGCCATCGGCGTTTTGCCAATGCCAATCGAGACATAGTCATCAAAATTGCCATTGACGTAGTTCTCTTGGTAGCCCTGGCGCTTGAACAACCCAGCCACGGCGCGTGCCGTCTTTTGCGCAGTGTCGCGGTCCGTCACCACATCGCCGCCGTTCACGGCAAATGATGTGAGCGCCAGGTACATCGCCGCCGAATTGCTTTTGCGCACGTCGGTGGTGGACACCAGCACGCTCTTGCCTACGTCATAGGCTTGGCTGCCTTTCAAGTCTTTCCAGCGCTTTTTGTCCAGCATGGTCTGCGTGAGTTTTTGCAAGTCCAAACTCCACACGCCCGCACTCGCCTCTTTGGCCATGCCGTTGGTTGCCAGTATTTGCGCAATCGGCGCCCACGAGGCAATCACCATCGGCGTGTAGATGGGCGAATAAAGGGTGGCGGCCAGATTGGCTTTTTTGGCCGCATCGCTGATCTGGTTGGCTGCCACCACGCCCGACGCATAAAAAAAATCAGGCGTTTGGCCGGGCACTACGCGCGCTGCCATGTCGCGCGAACCGACCCGTGTGAGGTTCAGCTTGAAGCCGTTGTCGGCCAGCAGTTTTTGCACGCGCGGGTCCTGAAAATACGGCTCCACGTCCACGGCAATCAGGCCGGACAGCTCTTGCACCTGCACTACGCCGGTGATCTTGCCGGCCAGCCCGCCCAAAACGCTGCCTGGCCCGTTGGCGGTTGCGCCACCTTCCAGCCGCGCGGTACGGAACATCGAAAAATACACCGCTGCGCCAAAAGCCAGCAGCAGCAGCGCGGTGATGATGGCTTTGACAGTTCGGCTCATGGGCTTAAGTATCGCGTAAACAGGTGCAGCTTGGCCATGATTCAGGGCCTTCTCTGGCTGGCTCCATTCACGCCACGCATAGGCGCGTCACCAACTCCACAGTGTGCCGTCATGCGCCAGCCGGTTCACTGGCAGGTAGGCACGCTGGTACGGGTATTTGGCGGCCAGCGCCTCGTCTATCTCCACACCGTGGCCGACGGCTTCGCCGGTGAACATGAAGCCGCCCTTGAAGCCGTAGGCATGCGGAAACACGGCGTCGGTCGCCTCCGTGTGGGCCATGTATTCCTGAATGCCAAAGTTGGGCACCCAGGTGTCAAAGTGCAGCGCCGCGCCCATGCACACGGGCGAGTTGTCGGTGGCGCCGTGGCAGCCGGTGCGGACCTGATGCATCGCCGCAAAGTCGGCAATGCGCCGCAGGTGCGTGATACCGCCCGCATGGACCACAGTGGCGCGGATGTAGTCGATCAACTGGTTCTGGATCATGTCCTTGCAGTCCCATATGGTGTTGAAAATCTCGCCCACCGCCAGCGGCGTGGTGGTGTGCTGGCGAATCAGCCGAAAGGCTTCCTGGTTCTCTGCCGGTGTGGCGTCTTCAATCCAGAACAGGTTGAAGGGCTCCAGCGATTTGCCCAGCCGCGCGGCCTCAATCGGGGTGAGGCGATGGTGCACGTCGTGCAGCAAATGGATATCCGGTCCCACAGCATTGCGCACCGCGTCGAACAGTTTGGGCGTGTGCAGCAGGTATTTTTCAGAAGACCAGTCATGCTCGCCCGGCAGATCAGAATCGGCAGGCTCATAGAACGTGGTGCCCTTCTTGCCCACGCCATAAACTTTCTCCAACCCCGGCACGCCGCTCTGCGCGCGTATCGCCTGATAGCCCATGGCCTTGTAGCGCAGCACTTCGTCCACCGTCTGAGCGATGTCTTTGCCGTTGGCATGGCCATAGACCATCACGCCGGTCCGGCTGCGACCGCCCAGCAACTGGTACAGCGGCATGTTGGCCGCCTTGGCCTTGATGTCCCACAGCGCAGTATCCACAGCGGCAATCGCGCTCATCGTCACCGGGCCGCGCCGCCAGTAAGCGCCCTTGTACAGGTACTGCCATATATCTTCAATCTGGTGTGCGTCGCGCCCGATCAGGCAGGGAATGACGTGGTCGCTCAGGTAGCTGGCCACCGACAGCTCGCGGCCATTCAGCGTGGCGTCTCCAATGCCCGTCAAGCCTTCATCGGTCTCGATTTTTAGCGTGACGAAGTTGCGCCCGGGGCTGCAGACGATGACACGGGCGTTGGTGATTTTCATGGGCTGGCCGATTCGTTGCACACCACCAGCGCAGACAGAACGCCGCGCTGGTTGATCTGCGCCAGCCAGTGCGTTACGCGCGCCAGCCACTGCTGCCGATGCGGCAGGGCATCACCCCAAATCTCGGGCAACGCACCCAAGGTCTGCACGGTGGCTGCGTCATTGCCCACGTTGGCCGCAGCCAACGCCTGCAGGCGCACTGCCATCGGGTCGTTGATCACATAGACCAGGCCTTTTTCATCAAGCCCGCGCATGTAGCGCATCCAGATGGCCGCAGAAAACGCCAGGCGCTCATAAGCCTTGCCTGCCTGCATCTGCGCGAGTGCCGACGGCGGCCAGCGCTGCGGGATTTTTTGCGATGAGTCTGTTGCGATCTGGTGCACGCTGTGCTGCAGTGCGGGGTTGTCCCAGCGCACAATCAGTGCGTCGCGGTAGGCCAGCCAGTGGGGGCGGCGCTGGTGCGGGCCAACTTCCTCTGTCATCAAGCCCAGGATGAACTGACGCACTGCGGGCTGGGCCGCGCAATCCCCAATCACTGGCAGGCCAGCCACCGCACCGATGGCGGCCATCACCGAATGGGCGCCATTGAGCAGGCGAAGCTTGGCCTCCTCAAACGGTCCAACATCGTCAACCACGGTCACGCCCATCGAAGCGAGAAGAGCGCCATCAGAGGCGTCGACAAAGCGGCGCTCAATCACCCATTCCCAAAACGCCTCGGTTCCCAGCGCGCACTGGTCGTCCACGCCCAGATCCTTGCACGCGGCCGCCAGCCGCTCTGGCGTAGCGGCGGGCACGATGCGGTCCACCATGCTGTTGGGAAAAGCACAGCGGGCGGCGATCCAACTGGCGAGTTCTGCATTCTGCTTTTGCGCAGCTTCCATGCACAGCGCCTGCAGGCGTCGGCCATTGTTGGAGAGGTTGTCGCAGGACGCAATCGTCAAGCCACCCAGACCTGCCGCATGCCGCGCCGCCAGGCCACGCACCAGCAGATCACCCAGCTCGGGCGTGTAGCCTTTCTCGGTGACGGTCAACGTGACCCAGCGCGTGGCCGATGCCGCCAGGGCGTGAATCACCGTGGCGGGCTCGCGCGCTGCCACACAGGTCTTGAAGATTGCGCCGCCTACTTGCCAGTGCGCCCCCGTGCTGCTGGCAATTTGCACGGAATACAAGCCGTTCTGCGCGGTCAGCGCGTCGGCCAGCGCGGTGCTGCGCATCGCCACGCCCAGCACGCC
>JANYJD010000356.1 GCA_025358555.1 Rhodoferax sp. | reverse complement strand
GAGATGGCAACGATAAACAGGTTGTTGCGGTTGGTTTTGTAGTCCACATTCCCAAGGATGCGGATGCCGGTGGCCGCAACCATGCCAAACATCACCAATCCTGCGCCTCCCAGCACAAAGGTGGGCAGCGACTCGACCAGCGCGGCCATCTTGGGCAGCAGGCCCAGTACGATCAAAATTACGCCGCCAGCCACGCATACAAAACGGCTCTTCACGCCGGTTACTCCCACCAGACCCACGTTCTGCGAGAAGCTGGTGTAGGGGAAGGTGTTGAAAATGCCACCAATGAGGGTGCCGACGCCATCCGTGCGCAAGCCGGCCGACAGCATTTTCTGGTCCACCTTCTTGCCGGTCATGTCGGCCAACGCGAGGAACATGCCGGTGGATTCGATCATCACCACGATCATCACCAGGGTCATGGTGAGAATCAGAATGGGGTCGAACACCGGCGTAGCAATCGCAAAAGGCAGCACCAGGTCAAACCAGCCGGCTTTAGCCACTTTTTCAAACGTCATCAAACCCGCAAATGTGGCCACAGCGCCACCGATGATGATGCCCAACAGCACGGAAATGTTGGAGACAAACCCCTTCGCGAATTTGGCGATCAGCAGGATGGAGACCAGCACCAGCGTCGCAATGGCGATGTGCGGCAGTTGCGCGTATTTGGGGTTGGGCACCGTGCCCACCAGGGTCAGCCCTTTGGGGATGGCCGGTACCACTGAAGCCGCCGGTGCGCTGGCACCAGCCGCGGGCGCAACACTGGCGTTGGCCATGCTGCCCACATCGGCCAGCCATTTGGCGTGTTCAGGGCTGACCACATTGGGCGCGGTGGGGCCGAATGGGTTGCCAAATATCCAGTTGATGCCAATGCGCATCAGGCTGATGCCGATCACTGCAATGATGGTGCCAGTGACGACCGGTGGAAAGAATCGCAGCATGCGGCTGACGATAGGTGCAATCAGGATCGAGATGATGCCCGCACCAATCACCGCGCCGAAGATGAGGCCCGCGCCTTGCGTGCCGGGATTGCTGTTGGCCATGGCCACCATGGGGGCGACTGACGCAAACGTCACGCCCATCATCACGGGCAGGCGTATGCCAAGCCATTGTGTGGCACCAAGCGACTGGATCAGCGTGACGATGCCGCAGCAAAACAGGTCAGCCGATATCAGCATGGCTACCTGCTCGGGGCTGAGCTTCAAGGCGCGCCCGACGATCAGCGGCACCGCCACGGCGCCGGCATACATCACCAGCACGTGCTGAAGCCCGAGCGCCGCAAGTTTGCCGGTGGGAAGTTTTTCGTCCACGGGGTGGACAGATGTTGTGGACATGCTGTGTCTCCTTATGTTGTTTCAAATAAAAAGGCCTGCTAGGCAAAAGCGCGGTCTGCCGCCGCGCTGGATAAGGCGTGTGTCCCTGATTCGATTTCTGGTGGTGGGTGTGGGCTGGAAGCGCTGTGGACTTCGGGCGCTACTGAACCGGGGCCCCCGCCTCAAACCACTCTTTAATAACCAGCCGCTCGGCATCGGTGATGCCCGTGGAGTTGTTCATGGGCATGACTTTGGTGACGACGGCTTGCTGGTAGACACTTTGCGCATGCAGCTTCAGGCCCGCCGGCGAATCGAGCCGCACGTTTTTCATCTGCACTTGTGCGCCGTGGCACATGTAGCAGCGTTGCTCCAGCACTTGCTGCACTTCTGCATAGCCAGATTGGCCCTTAGCCCCCGCCCCATATGCATAATTAGCTACTGAATTAGAAGCATTAACAGATGCGGGCGATGTTGCAGCAACGGCCGGCGCGGCGTCCGGCTTCATCCACACAATCGCGCCCACAATCACCGCCACGCCCACTAGCGCATAGGGCCGCGGGTTGGCGTTGCGCCCCAGCTTGTAGCCGTGGCGCATCACAAAGAACTGGCGGATGGCTGCCCCGGCAAACATCATCAAAATCAGCACCAGCCAGTTTTGCGGGTGCGTGTAGGTGAAGCTGTAGTGGCCGCTAAGCATGGCAAACAGCACCGGCAAGGTGAAGTAGGTGTTGTGCACACTGCGCTGCTTGCCACGCTTGCCGTGGATTGGGTCCACCGGCTGACCAGCCTTGATGGACTCGATCACCTTC
Organism: Rhodoferax sp.; assembly: GCA_025358555.1. Classification (GTDB taxonomy): domain Bacteria; phylum Pseudomonadota; class Gammaproteobacteria; order Burkholderiales; family Burkholderiaceae_C; genus JANYCG01. The sequence continues at coordinate 11,404 of JANYJD010000356.1, read as the reverse complement.
TTTTGCCCTGGAATGATCCAGAAGAATACGCTGGCGCTCATGGCGGTGGCCAGCATCGCCCCCACCAGCAAAAAGGCTGCGCGCCCGGCAAACCAGTGGCAGGCTAGCCAGGAGGCGATGCACACCAATACCAGCACCAGCGCACCGACAATCGCATCGCCATTTTTGCGCTGACCAAAAATGCGGCAGATGCCGTCATACAGCAGCCAGAACACCACCAGAAAAGAGAGCGCCACAGCAATGGCCATGGCGGGCGACCAGTCCATCTTCGACTTGTCAATCAGGTACGTGCTGGCGCTCCACAGGTACGACACGGTGAACAGCGCGAAGCCCGACAGCCAGGTGGTGTAGCTCTCCCAGAAGAACCAGTGCAGGTGGCCGGGCAGCTTGGGCGGCGATACATTGAACTTCACCGGGTGGTAAAAACCGCCGCCGTGCACGGCCCACAGTTCGCCGTCCACGCCCTGTGTTTTCAGGTCTTCATCGACCGGTGGCGTGAGGCTGCTGTCCAGAAAGACAAAATAGAAAGATGAGCCCACCCACGCAATGGCCGTAATGACGTGCACCCAGCGCAAGAGCAGGTTGGCCCAGTCTAAAAGATAGCTTTCCATCAGCAAACCCCCTGTTCAGTGTTCCAGGCAGCTCGCGCATGCATCGGAACCGCCCACCGGATCGGGTGGGCATCTTCTCACCACAGCGGGCTCTCTGAGAAGGGGAAATCGCTACCTGACACAGGGCATGTGGCAAGGCTCCGCGGCGATAAACACTACTGTATACACTTTGGTTTACAAAATAATAGGTGTTTTCCCTAGGCGCAGCCAATGGCCGACGATGGACCGACTCAGGATGGACAGGATCGACCGGCGGCCAAACAGCTCAACAGCCAGCCAGCTAGACGGCCAAGCCACAGCAGCAACGGGTTGGAAAAAGATCCTGCGCAGGTTATCGCGAGCAGCAACGATTCGCCCCGATCACCGGACGCGTAAATTGATGGTTGCCTGATTTCCTATTGTTGTATACACTTTCGTGTACAAAATAGAGCTATCACTGATCTTTTGTACTTGAAAGCCAAAAATGACCCTTGAGTTGCATGAAATTAACGATGTCTCGCAGTCGGAATTCACCCGTCTGCTGGACGGCACTTACGAGCATTCACCCTGGATCGCGACCACCGCATGGGGAAAGCGGCCATTTTCCAGTCTGGCCCAACTTAAGCTTGCGCTGGTGGCGGTGGTGCGGGATTCAGGCCACGATGCGCAGCTCAAACTGATTCGCGCCCACCCGGAGCTGGCTGGCAAAGCGATGGTTGCGCAAGCGCTCACAACGGAGTCAACCAACGAGCAGGGCAAGGCGGGCTTGACGGCGTGCACGCCCGCAGAATTTGAAAAAATCCAGCAACTCAACGCGGCTTACAACGCCAAGTTTGGCTTTCCCTTTATTCTGGCGGTGCGCGGACCTCGAGGTCTTGGCCTGGAAAAACCCGAGATTATTGCAAGCTTTGAGCGCAGGCTTGGTCATCACCCAGACTTTGAGTTCGCAGAGTGCCTGCGCAATATTCACCGCATCGCTGAAATCCGGTTGAACGACAAATTTGGTCACTTATCTCAAATGGGTAATCTGGTCTGGGATTGGGCCGAGCGGCTGGCCACCAACAGCGACCCGGGTTATGCCGAGCGAGGTGAACTGACGGTCACCTACCTGACGGATGCACACCGCGCCTGCGCCAAGCAGTTGTCGCACTGGATGCGAGCGGACTGCGGATTTGACGAAGTCGAAATTGACGCAGTGGGGAACGTGGTCGGTATCTACCATGGCACGAACCGTGATGCGCGCCGCCTGCTCACAGGCAGCCACTATGACACCGTGCGCAACGGGGGCAAGTATGACGGCCGCTTGGGCATTCTGGTGCCCATGGCGTGTGTGCAGGCAATGCACCGCCATGGCAAGCGTTTGCCGTTTGATCTGGAAGTGGTCGGTTTTGCGGAAGAAGAAGGCCAGCGCTACAAGGCGGTGTTTCTGGGTTCTGGCGCGCTCACAGGGCACTTTGACAATCGTTGGCTGGAACAAAAGGATGCGGATGGCGTTAGCCTGCGTGACGCCATGACATACGCTGGCCTATGTATCGCTGACATCCCCAAACTCAAGCGAGACTCTACCCGGTACCAGGGCTTCGTCGAGGTCCATATCGAACAGGGGCCCGTACTCAATGAGATCGACCTGCCGCTGGGCATTGTCACGTCGATCAATGGCAGCGTGCGGTACGTGGGCGAAATCACGGGTATGGCCAGCCATGCGGGCACAACGCCCATGGACCGGCGACGGGATGCTGCGACGGCGGCGGCCGAGCTGGCCCTGTATGTGGAGCGCCGGGGCGCTGCCGTGGCGAACTTGGTAGCCACCGTGGGCATGTTTGAAGTGCCTGCGGGATCGATCAATGTGGTGCCCGGGCGTTGCAAGTTCAGTCTGGACATCCGCGCCACTACCAATGTGGTTCGCGACACCTGCGCTGACGATGTGCGGGCAGAACTTCAGCGCATTTGCGGGCGGCGCGGCGTCAGTTTTTTGCTGGAAGAAACCATGAATGCCGCTGCAGCACCCAGCGCGACCGCCTTGCAGCAGCGGTGGGAGCGGGCGGTTGCTGCCCTGGGCCTGCCATTGCATTGCATGCCCAGCGGTGCCGGCCACGACGCCATGAAACTGCACGAAATCATGCCGCAAGCCATGCTGTTCATGCGCGGCCTCAATGCCGGCATCAGCCACAACCCGTTGGAATCCATCACCAATGATGATACGGAGCTGTGTGTTCGCGCTTTCCAGAACCTTCTTGATCAACTTTCTACTGACCCGCTATGAACCCAACTCTTTACGCTGCACTGGACACCTGGATCGACGCCCACTTTGACGACGAAGTCCGCTTCCTACAGGAACTTGTGCGGGTGCCCACTGACACACCACCCGGCAACAACGCGCCGCATGCGGCACGTACCTCGGAGTTGCTTGAGGCCTTCGGCTTCAAGGCGGAGTGCCATGCCGTGCCCAGGTCAGATGTACTGCAAGCGGGCCTGGAGACCGTCACCAACGTGGTGGTGCGCCGCCACTATGGCGACGGCCTCACGATCGGGCTCAATGCGCATGGTGACGTAGTGCCACCGGGGGAAGGCTGGACGCACGACCCCTACGGCGGCGAGGTGGACGCTGGCAAGCTTTATGGCCGCGCAGCAGCCGTCAGCAAATGCGACTTTGCGACCTATGCTTTCGCTACCCGAGCTGTCGAGTCGCTTAAGGCTCCCCTCAAGGGCAGCGTGGAGCTTTACTTCACCTATGACGAGGAGTTTGGCGGTGAACTGGGCCCGGGGTGGTTGCTGGGCAAGGGGCTGATCAAACCCGACTTGCTGATCGCCGCCGGGTTCAGCTACCAGGTTATTACCGGCCACAACGGTTGCCTGCAAATGGAGGTCACGGTGCACGGCAAGATGGGCCACGCGGCGGTACCGCAGACGGGTGTAGACGCACTGCAGGCGGCCACGCGGATTCTCAACGCGCTGTACCAACAAAACACGCTGTACCAGCAGATCCGCAGCGACGTCAAAGGCATTACGCATCCCTATCTGAACGTCGGCCGGATTGACGGTGGCACCAATACCAATGTGGTGCCAGGCAAAGTCACGATCAAGCTGGACCGGCGGATGATTCCTGAGGAAAATCCAGCCGAGGTTGAGGCCACCCTGCACCGGGTGATTCGGGATGCGGTGGCGGATGTGCCGGGCATCACAGTGGATATACGGCGCTTGCTGCTGGCCAACGCGCTGAAACCACTCGATGGAAACAAGCTGCTGGCGCAAGCTCTGTGCAAACACGCAAGCGCCGTTTTCGGCGAAGCGATTGAGGAATCCGGTACACCGCTGTACACCGATGCGCGCCTGTTTTGCGAACGGGGCATTCCAGCCGTGTTGTACGGCTGTGGCCCGCGCACGGTGTCACAGAGCAACGCCAAACGGGCTGATGAACACATTGATCTGGAAGACCTGCGCCGAGCGACCAAGGTGGTGGCCCGCACCTTGCTAGATTTGCTGAGTTAATGCCGGTCTTATGATCGCCAGCCAGCTTGGGACCGTGACGAGTGGGCCGGGCCTGGCCTGGCCTGGCCAGCTCAGCTTAGGGCGCCCGCAACCACCACTCCCCGGCAAGATTCTGCTGAAGAAACTCGATCAGATGCGTGACCTTGGCAGGCACCAACTTGGGTGATGGAAATACGGCATGGATATCTTGGGGCGGCAGGTTGTGATCGGCCAGCACCTGCCGCACGCTGCCGTTTGCCAGTGCTTCGCGCGCCACATACGCGGGCATGATCGCCAGCCCCAAACCGGCGATGGCAGCGGCCAACACCGCTGAGAGATTGTTGGAGCGCAGCGGGCCCTGCACCGGCACCGAATGGACCGTGCCTGCTGGAGCCGAGAGTCGCCATTGGTCGTCGCCCTGCACACTGCTGTAGACGATGCACGCATGCTGCGCCACGGAGGCAGCGTCTCCGGGCTCGCCGTGCAACGCCAAATACCTGGGTGCTGCGACCATCAGCCAGGGATGCGCGCCCAAGTGCCGCGCCCCCAATGACGAATCGGCCATCTGGCCCATGCGGATCGCCAGATCAACGCCTTGCTCCACCAGGTTCACGTACCGGTCATCAAAACTGACATCGATCATCAGGTCTGGATGGGACAGCATGTAGCGCAGCGTCAACGGCACGAGCACTCGCCGGCCAAACGCAACAGAGGTGCTAATGCGGATCTTTCCCCCCACATGGCCCCGGCCGAGCGTGACCAGGTTGTCGGCCTCCTGCAGGGTCTGCTGGATTTGCTTGCACTTGTCGTAATACAGAGCACCTATTTCTGTGGGCGTGACGCCCCGGGTTGAGCGGTGCAGCAGACGCGCACCGAGCCGGGCCTCGGTCGCTGCCACGGCCTTGGTGGCAGTCGGCTGCGTGATGCCAAATTCTGCGGCGGCTTTGCTGAAGCTGCTGGTCTCCACCACGCGGACAAAAAGCTGGGTAGCGCTGACTTGATCCATGACTTCAATTATCCAGCGCCTTGCGCACGGGTTCTCCGGAATAGTGCTTATGCATGGATTGGTATTCACAGCTCGTGGAGACACCCCGATGATGACAGTTATTCACTACAGGAGACTTCAAATGGCAAAAATGAAAGCTGCGATGGCCGCTGTGCTGGTCATGGAAAAGGAGGGAGTGACTCAGGTCTTTGGCGTGCCAGGCGCGGCCATCAACCCGCTTTACGCGCAACTGCGCGAACGCCAGTCGATCGCCCACATTCTGGCGCGTCACGTGGAGGGCGCATCGCACATGGCCGAGGGTTACACCCGCGCAGTAGCCGGCAACATTGGTGTTTGCATCGGTACCTCCGGCCCAGCCGGTACCGACATGATCACTGGCTTGTATTCCGCTCAGGCCGACAGCATTCCCATCCTTTGCATCACTGGCCAGGCACCGCGGGCCCGCATGCACAAGGAGGACTTCCAGGCCGTGGACATCGCCTCCATCGCCAAGCCGGTAACCAAATGGTCAACTACAGTGATGGAACCGGCTCAAGTGCCGCGCGCGTTTCAGCAGGCCTTTCATTTGATGCGGTCTGGCCGCCCAGGCCCGGTGCTAATCGATTTGCCGTTCGACGTGCAGATGGGTGAAATCGAGTTTGATATTGACACCTATGAACCGCTGTCGGTCTACAAACCTGCCGCCAGCCGCAAGCAGATCGAAAAAGCACTGGACATGCTGAACAGCGCCGAGAGGCCGCTGATCGTGGCGGGCGGCGGCATCATCAATGCCGATGCGCCGGATTTGCTTGTCGAGTTTGCCGAAATGGTGGGTATTCCTGTGATTCCGACCTTGATGGGCTGGGGCACGATTCCCGACAACCACCCGCTGATGGGCGGCATGTGTGGTCTGCAAACCAGCCACCGTTACGGCAACGCCAACATGCTGGCCAGCGACTTTGTGCTGGGTATCGGCAACCGCTGGGCCAACCGCCACACCGGCAGCCCGGAGGTGTATTGCAAAGGCCGCAAGTTCATCCATGTCGACATCGAGCCAACCCAGATCGGTCGCGTCTTTGCGCCTGACTACGGTATCGTTTCCGACGCCAAGGCGGCGCTGGCCCTCTTCGTGGAAGTTGCGCGCGAGTGGAAGGCTGCCGGCAAGCTGCGCAACTGGTCGGGCTGGGTTGCTGAGTGCCAGGGCCGCAAGAGCTCGCTCGAATACCTGCGCAAGACCAATTTTGAAGCCGTGCCGATGAAGCCGCAACGCGTTTACCAATGCATGAACAATGCCTTCGGCAAGGACGTCACCTACGTCTCGACGATTGGCCTGAGCCAGATAGCTGGCGCGCAGTTTCTGCACGTCTACCACCCGCGCCACTGGATCAACTGCGGCCAAGCCGGTCCGCTGGGCTGGACCATCCCTGCCGCTTTGGGCGTTTGCGCCGCTGACCCCACGCGCAAGGTCGTTGCGTTGTCGGGCGACTACGATTTCCAGTTCATGATTGAAGAGCTGGCCGTAGGTGCACAGTTCAAGCTGCCCTACATCCATATGGTGGTGAACAACAGCTACCTCGGTTTGATTCGCCAATCGCAGCGGGGCTTCACGATGGACTACTGCGTGCAACTGGGCTTTGACAACATCAATTCCAAACCCGATGAAGTGACAGCCCAGGGCTACGGTGTCGATCACATCAAGGTCGTCGAGGGCCTGGGTTGCAAAGCGATCCGCGTGCACAAGCCGGAAGAAGTTGCGCCGGCCATCAAGCAGGCCGAAGCCTGGATGGCAGAGTTCAGGGTACCGGTAGTCATCGAGATCATCCTGGAGCGCGTCACCAACATCGCCATGGGTACCGAGATCGATAACGTGGTTGAGTTTGAAGAGCTGGCCAGTGGCAAGACCGACGTGCCGACCGCTGTCTCGATGCTCGATTGATCGGAACCCCAACATGCCCAAGTTCGCCGCCAACTTGACGATGCTCTTCACCGAGCAATCGTTTCTTGATCGCTTCGACCATGCCGCAAAGGCAGGTTTTAAGGCTGTTGAGTTCCTGTTTCCGTATGCCTTCAGTCCCGACGAGATCAAGCGTCGATTGGATGTGAACGGCCTTGAACTCGTTCTTCACAACCTGCCCGCCGGCAATTGGGATGCGGGCGAGCGTGGCATCGCTTGCCACCCCGACCGTGTCGCCGAGTTTCGTGAAGGTGTTGAAAAAGCAATCGGTTATGCCCGCGTTCTGAGCGTCAAGCAGCTCAACTGCCTGGTGGGCAAAGCGCCTGCGGGTGTCGCCGACGATTTGCTGCGCCGCACGGTCGTCGACAACCTGCGCTACGCCGCCGATGCCCTGAAAAAGGCAGGGCTGCGGCTGCTGATCGAACCCATCAATACATTCGACATCCCTGGCTTTTATCTCAACCGTACCGTGCAGGCCGCCGACCTGCTGGCGCAGGTGGGTGCCGACAACGCCTTCATCCAGTACGACATCTACCACGCGCAGCGCATGGAAGGTGAACTGGCAGCGACGATCGAAAAGTACCTGCCGCGCATCGGTCACATTCAGCTGGCCGACAACCCGGGCCGCAACGAACCGGGTACTGGCGAGATCAACTACCCCTTCCTTTTCGCGCACCTCGACCGCCTCGGCTACCAGGGATGGATAGGCTGTGAATATAAGCCCGCAACCACGACCGAGGCCGGGCTGGGCTGGCGCCAGCGCCTGACCCAGAACTAAATCAACAAACACAAAGAGAAATTTAATGACCACAACACAACCCCTAAAAATTGGTTTTATTGGCCTGGGCATCATGGGCACACCCATGGCCGGCCACCTGATTAGCGCGGGTCACCTGTTGTTTGTTCATACGCGGGGCAAGATGCCTGCCGCTATTGCCAGCAGCAATGCGACCCTGTGCGACAGCGCCGCCGACGTGGCTGCGCGCGCCGACATCGTTATCCTGATGTTGCCGGACACCCCGGATGTCGGGTCCGTTCTGTTTGCCGACCAAGGCGTTGCCGCTGGAATTACCGCGAGATCAAGCAAGGGCAAAGTGGTGGTGGACATGTCGTCCATCTCGCCCGTCGAAACCAAGGAATTCGCAAAAAAGATCGAAGCCTTGGGCTGCGATTACCTGGACGCGCCGGTGTCCGGCGGTGACGTGGGCGCCAAGAACGCCACGCTGTCCATCATGTGCGGCGGCAAGCCTGAAGTGTTCGAGCGTGTCAAGCCGGTGCTGGAATGCATGGGAAAGAACATCACGCTGGTGGGTGGCAGCGGCGACGGCCAGACCTGCAAGGTCGCCAACCAGATTGTCGTGGCTCTCACCATCAATGCCGTGGCCGAAGGCCTGCTGTTCGCAGCCCGCGCCGGCGCTGATCCTGCCAAGGTACGCCAAGCGCTGATGGGTGGCCTCGCGACCTCGCGCATCCTGGATATCTTGGGCGAGCGCATGATCAAGCGCAATGTCGAGCCTGGCTTTCGCGTCGCGCTGCACCAGAAAGACCTGAACCTCGCGTTAGGGGCGGCGAAGCAATTGGGCCTGCCCTTGCCAGCAACAGCCATTGCGCAGCAGCTGTTCAGCGTCTGCATCGCCAACGGCGGGGTCGCGTGGGATCATTCGGGAATGGTGCGCGCCCTGGAAAAGATGGCTAACTTCGAGATTGGACAGGCAGTGAATTCAGGGGAAGCGGTCACCGTCAAATAAGGTGAGACATGCGGCTTGAGGGTCGAAGCTCAAACCCGCTCCTGCGAACTACGCCGCTGGTCGTTTGGTGAACGGATGGGTTTCGCGCCAGTGCCGCGCAATATCGATGCGTCGGCAAATCCAAACTTTGTCGTGCTGTTGGACGTAGTCCAGAAAGCGCTGCAAGGCTCTCAATCTGCCGGGCCGTCCCAACAGGCGGCAATGCATGCCTACATTGAGCATCTTGGGCTGGTTCAAGCCGTTGGGGTCGCCTTCTGCGTAGAGCACATCAAACGAATCTTTGAGGTAGGTGAAAAAATCGTCGCCTTGCGCAAAGCCCTGTGCCGAAGAAAACCGCATGTCGTTGGCGTCCAGCGTGTACGGCACGATGAGCTGCTGCACCACTTCGCCGCTGGTCTTCTGTACTGGCAGCCAGAACGGAAGGTCGTCGCCGTAGTAGTCGCTGTCGTACTCGAAGCCGCCAAAATCGGCCACCAGGCGATGGGTGTTGGGGCTGTCGCGCCCGGTATACCAGCCCAATGCACGCTCCCCGGTGAGTTGCTCAATGACCTCCATGCCGATTCGCATGTGCTCGCGTTCGGTCCGCTCATCCACATTTTGATAGCTGATCCAACGCCAGCCGTGGCACGCGATTTCATGGCCCAGCGACTTGAAAGCGGCTGTGAGTTCAGGGTGGCGCTGCAGAGCCATGCTGACGCCAAACACAGTGAGCGGCAGGCTGCGCCCTTCAAACTCACGCAACAGCCGCCACACGCCGGCTCGTGAGCCATATTCGTAAATGCTTTCCATGCTCAGGTGCCGTCCAGCAAAACTGGCGGGGTTAAACATCTCACTTAAAAATTGCTCGGAACCTGGATCGCCATGCAATACGGAGTTCTCGCCGCCTTCCTCGTAGTTCAGCACAAACTGCAAAGCGATGCGCGCACTGCCGGGCCATTGCGCGTAGGGTACCTGGCGGCCGTAGCCTATAAGATCGCGGGGATACGGCAAATCGGGAACAGTTGGGGTGGGCATGGTGCTGCAGTTCAGTTCAATTCAGTGAAGTTGACAAGGCAGCGGCAATATCGCTGCTTGGCAAGGCCCGGTCAAAAGTGAGTTGTTCTTCCACATGCTGCAAGTGGGATTGCATTAATTCCACTGCCAGAATCTCATTTTTTGCCGTCAGCGCCTTGACGATTTGGACATGCTCCTCGTTGGAATGCTCGGCCGCGCTGGCGCTCTGGTACATCAGGGTAATGAGCGCGCAGCGGGATATGAGTTGCCCCAGCATCTGGGCCAGTACCTGGTTGCCGGTGAGTTCGGCCATGCTGACATGAAAATCACCGAGCAGTTCCGTGCGGCCGGGGGCATCACCACTTTCAACAGCAGATTTTTCCCGCGCAACGTGATCTTTTAAAACCTTGATTTTGGACGGCGTGCTGTGGCGAATAAACAGCCGCGTCATTTCGGCCTCCAACATGCGTCGAACTGCGAAAACCTGCTTCGCCTCGGCCACGGAGGGCGTGGCCACAAACGCGCCGCGCGACGGTTCAAGGCGGATCAGCTGGTGCTGCGAGAGTTGCAGTAGCGCCTGACGCACCAGGGTTCGGGAAACGCCAAAGTGACTGGCCAGCGTCTGTTCTGCCAGCTTTGCACCCGGTTGCAGGCGGTGCTCGACGATCGCTTTCGTCAGCGCTTGGACGATCAAATTCGTCGATGATGTTGCGGTTGCGCCGTCCATGTCAGGATGATAGTCGTATCTGACAAAACTGTATACACTTCTGTTTTTATTGGAGTCATCATGGGATTAAGCACACACGTACTGGACACCATGCACGGCGGCCCCGCAGCGGGCATGGTGGCAGCGCTGTACACCACGCATGGCGAGGTTGCCACGCTGGTGAAACGCTTCACGCTGGATGCCGATGGCCGCAGCCCGGACGGCCCACTGTTTGACACGGCGTCACTCAAGGCGGGCACCTACCGGCTGGTGTTTGACGTGGCCGGGTACTTCAAGGCGCGCGGCGTGGCGCTGCCCGAGCCGAATTTTTTAAACAAGGTCAGCCTTGACTTTGGCATTGCGCAGCCCGAGCAAAACTACCACGTGCCGCTCTTGGTGAGCCCGTGGAGCTATTCAACCTACCGGGGCAGCTGATTTTCCATGTTTTACCTTAAAAATAGGGCTCTAGCCCTCGTCCACATTGCGTGGATAGCTACGTATTTTGTATCAAAAAGCGTTTGGGCCCAAACCCCCGCCCCCAGCTACCCAGACCGCCCCGTCAAAATTGTTGTGCCGTTTGCGCCCGGCGCGGGCACCGACGCCATGGGCCGCCTGATGGCGCAAAAACTGGGCGAGGCGCTGGGCGCAACCTTTGTGGTGGAAAACCGTGCCGGTGCCTCAGGCGCAATCGGCACCCAGTACGTGGCACAGGCCGCACCCGATGGCTACACCCTGCTGCTGCTGGCGTCGCCTTTCACCACCGTGGCGGCGTCATTGCCCAGTGCCAATTACGACCCGCTGACGCAGTTTGCCCCGGTGGGCATGATTGCCAGCGGCCCGCTGGTCTGGGCTGCCAGCACCAAGCTGCCGGTGAGCAACATGAAAGAGCTGGTGTCGCTGGCGCGCAAAAAACCCGGTGCGCTCAACTACGGGTCGGCCGGCGCTGGCGGCGTCAACCAC